>CAIQDO010000462.1 GCA_903870555.1 uncultured Caulobacteraceae bacterium | reverse complement strand
GGCTCCGTCGAGACCCGTGTCCAGCTGCGCGCCGCGGCCCTCGACCTGGTCCGCTCTGTGTTCCCTCCGCCCAAGGGTGTGTGGCTGGTCGGGGTGACGCTGTCGAACTTCCTCGGCGCCGACAGGGACGCCGAGGCGCGTCAGGGAGTGGCGGAAACGGGCGGCCTGTTCGATTCCGCGCCGCCCGCGTGAGCTAGAACTTCAGGCGCAACGTTCCGCCGAACGACCGGGGATCGCCGAGCTGGGCGACCAACTGGCCCGTGTTGCCCACGCCCGCGGCGATGAAGGTGAAGTACTTCTCGTCGATCAGGTTCTTCGCCCAGACGTAAGCGTCCCAGCGACCGTTCTCAGCGCGCAATCCGAGCCGGGCGTTCACCAGATTGAGGGCGGGCAGTTTCGAATAGATGGAATCCGTCGCCGACGAGTAGACGCTCGACCGGTAGGTGTCGTCGACCCCCAGATAGACCTCGGCGCCGGTGAAGGCCGCGCGATGGATTTCGCCGCCGAACGACGCCGTCCACTCGGACGTTCCCGCCAGCGGCCTGCCGCTGAGGTTGCAGACGTTGAGGTTGATCGATTCCAGCGGGCAGGGGGCGGCACCGTAGGACTGGTAGATTGCATCGTCATAGACGCCGGAGGCGTAGAGCGTGAGCGCCTGGGTGGGCTGGGCGTTAATGTCGACCTCGACCCCGCGCGAGCGCACCTTGGGCACGTTGGACAGGTACTGCTTGCCCAGCGAGGTGTCGTAGATGTTGGCCTGATAGTTTTGGTCTTCCTCCCAGAACAGGTCGGCGTTCAGGGTCACCCGCCGTGCGAACAGCCGGGTCTTGGCGCCGATTTCGTAGTGGTCGAGGGTCTCTGGCGCCACCACGGTGGGGGCGGCGGCGGGAAGCTGGGCGAGGTTCAGGCCGCCCGACTTGCTGCCGCGGGAGTAGGTCGCATAGGCCAGGATGTTCGGCGAGACCTGATAGGACAGATCGGCCAGGCCCGACAGGTCGCCGCCGTCCGACGACACGGTGTAGTAATCGGGCGCGCCGAGGGCGAGGCGATAGGCGCCATAGGGCGCCAGTGCGCCGGTGAGCGGCGCGCCGCCCGACACGATCTGGTTGAACCAGCCGGTCTTGCGGTCGTAGGTGTAGCGCAGGCCGCCGGTCAGGTTGAGACGCGGGGTGATGTGCCACACCGCCTGGCCGAAGGCGGCGAGGCTGGTGGTGTGGTAGCTGGCCCGGGCGTTGAGTCCGTAGCCCGTGCCGATGACCGACGGCAGGGCCGGGCTGATCAGGAAGGCCGTGGCGGCGTTGCCGTAGGACTGCACGCTATCGGCGGCGATTTCCTCGCGGAACAGGTACAGACCGCCGGTGTAGTCGATGCGATTGACGCCGCTGGAGGCGATGCGGAACTCCTGGCTGAACTGACGCTGAAAGTCGGTGGTCGCCGAGGCGGTGAGGATCGACAGCGGCGTGTAGTCGGAATCATTGGCCGGCTGCCAGTTCCAGAACCGCGCCGCGGTGACACTGGTCAGGATGAAGGCGGGCAGGGACCAGTCGACCTGAGCCGAGACGCCGCCGGTCTCCTGCCGGGCGTGAATGGGCGAGTTGGTGTCGGCGCGCCGAGAAAACGGATCGACCACGGGCGTGTAGCCAAAGGCCTGGCTGAGGGTGGTGAAGTTCTTGCCGTTGGGCGGCGAGACGATGCCGGCCAGCACTAGGTCGCAGCAGTTGGCGACCTGGCGGCTGTAGTCGCCGATCAGGCGAACCTTCAGATTGTCCGTGGGGGTGTAGAGGAGCTGGCCGCGGACGGTGAGATTGCGGGCGGCGTTGACGCGATTGCCGCCTTCGACGTTGGTCAGCAGGCCGCCGTGGGAGGTTGCGGCGAAGGTCAGACGGCCCGCGAGCGTGTCGCCGAGGATCGGACCGCCCACGGCGGCCTTGGCCTGGAACGTCCCCAGGTTGCCGCCGGTCACCTCCAGCAGCGCGTCCGGCGTCGCCGATGGCGCGGTCGTCGTCAGGCTGACCGCCCCTGCGGTGGTGTTCTTGCCGAACAGGGTGCCCTGCGGACCGCGCAGCACCTCGGCCTTGGCGATGTCGATCAGGTCGAAGGTCGCGGTGGCCGGGCGGTCGTAATAGACGCCATCGACATAGAAGCCGACGCCCGGCTCGATGCCGTCATTGGCCAGGCCGATGTTGTTGCCGATACCGCGGATGTTGATGTTGGCGTTGCGGGGGTTGAAGAACGAGAATTGCAGGCTCGGCACGAACTGCGACAGCTGGGCGATGTTGGTGGTGTTGGTCTTGGCGAGGAAATCGCCACCGATCACAGAAAGGGCCACCGGCACCTTCTGCGCTTCCTCCGACCGGTGACGCGAGGTGACGACCACCTCGGCGACCGAGGCCGTGGCGGCGTCCGCCAAGGCGTCCGCGGCCAGGGCCAGGGCGGTTCCCGCCAACAGCAGTGACAGGGTCAGGCGGCGGGGTGTGGATCGAAGAATCATCGGGTGGTCCTGAAGTTGAGGTGAGGCCGCGCAGGCGGCCGGAGTCGCCCGCCCCGCGAGGGGCGGCGGCTGTCGGCGGGTCGATAGGGGGCATCGGACGCGGCGGGGCCGCGTCAGCGGTCAGGCGGGGCTGGGCGCCGCCGGACGACAACAGAGGCGGCTGGGCAGATCGGCCGACCCGCTCATTAGGTTTTCTCGGCTGGCTCGGCGGTCAGTCGGCATGTGGGGCCTCGGGTTGACATCCGTCATCAGAAGGAATTTCGCGGCGAAGGCGAGCCTCCTAACAGGCATGGCTCGGCTTTGAGAGATAGAAAATCTGGTGTGAGAATTAGGATGAACTGGGCCTTCCGCGGCGGGCGATCAGACAATGATGTCCTCCGTTCCGTGAAGGATCGTGACGTCGTTCGGGTCCGCGGCGATTACCTGGCCGCCGATCCACAGGCCGACAATCAGGGCGGCGACGAACACGCCGACGTGGATCGGCGACAGCGACAGCACCACCAGCGAAGGGCCCGGGCAAAGGCCGACCAGGCCCCAGCCCACCCCGAAGATCGCCGCGCCGAGCACCAGGGCCGGCGTGAGGTTGAATCGATTGGGAAGGCGCACCGGTTCGCCCGGGATCGATTTCCCCGTGCGACGCACGAAGGCGAAGGCCGGCAGGGCCACGACCACCGCCGACCCCATCACCAGCGCCAGGGCGGGGTTCCACGCGCCGGCCACGTCGAGGAAGCCGATCACCCGCGCCGGATCGGTCATGCCCGAAAGCAGCAGGCCGGCGCCGAACAGCAGGCCGAGCAGGGCCGCGGCGAGGATCTTCATTCCAGGCCCGCCAGTTTGAGGGCGCCGCGCGCACCGGGCAGATGGCGCGTGACGAACACCGTCAGGCCCGCCGTCGTCATGAACGTCACGGTGGCGACAAGCGAGCGCAGCGACAGATTGGCCAGGCCGCAGACCCCGTGTCCGCTGGTGCAACCGCCGCCGAGGCACGCGCCGAATCCGACCAGCAGGCCGGCCGCCGCCAGGATCGGCAGTGTCTGGGCCGCCAGGGCGACGGAGGCTGTCCGCCCGGACAGGCCGGCGATCGCCCCCGCGGCCAGGAGTCCGAGCAGGAAGGCCCACTGGAAGGCTTGCGGCTTGGGCGATATGGCGCCGGTCAGCAGGCCGCTGATCCCGGCGATCCGGCCATTGATAAGCAACAGTCCGGCGGCCGCGCCGCCGATCAGCACGCCCCCCAGGGCGCTCTGGAGGAACCCGTTTTCGAGCATGGCCGGGACAACGACCGACACGTCAATACCTCCAGCCGAGGCCCAGGCCGAAGGCGGTCTCGGCCAGGGAGATGTTGGCCTCGCCGCCGCCGAAGCCGCCCGCGCCACCCGGGATCGATCCCGAGCCCCTGACGGTGTTGCGGGGGGCCTCAAGCGCATAGGCGCTGACCTGGAGGCCCGACGGATGGGTCCAGGTCGCGCCGACGGTGAACTGGTTGGTCACCACGCCCGGCGCGAGGATGTTCAGCAGGGTCTGGCTCGCGGGCACGGGATTGGTCGCATAGCCCCAGCCGGCGCGGACCTGCCAGGCGGGGTCAATCGTGTAGTTCACGCCGAGCTTGACGGCCGTCACATTGCGCCAGCCGAAACCCGGCCCATTGGCCGAGCCGAAGGGATTGCCGGCGAACAGCAGGCCGAGCGGGTGGCCGACGGAGGCGATCTCAGCGTAGTCGATGCGATGCACGTCTGCGATCAGGTCGAGGCGGTCGGTGGCCTTGTACGCCAGGCCCACGCCGTAGCTCGACGGGATGTCGAAGCCGCCGCCCTCGGCGAACAGCCCCGCATATTTGCCGAACTTATCGCTGAAGGTCCGCGACTGGTAGAAGGCCCCGACCGAGAGTCTCGGGGTCCATTGGCCCACGTAGCCCACCTTGGCGCCATAGCCCCAGGCTGTCGTCGAGGCGCGGTTGGTAAAGTTGGCCGGGTTGATCGAATAGCCGGCGAAGGGCTGGACGCCGTGGGCCTTGAACTGCTGGCCGCCGATGTCGAGCGAGACGCCAAGGCTGTGGCCGGGGGCGATCTGATAGGCCAGGGTGGGGGCGATGAACACCTGCACCAGCGACACGCCGGCTGGGCCCGAGGCGCCGAAGCGGCCGAACGGATTGGTCTTGTAGTCGGTCGCCATGCCGCCGTTGCCATAGACGGCCAGGCCGATCGCCCATCGCTCGCTGAGGCGCCGGGTCAGGCCGAATTCCGGGATCGGCGAGGGGCCGCCGCCGTTGCCGTCGAAGGTCTGATCGGCGCCATAGGCGTTGCCGACCAGGGAGGCGTGGCGATCGGCCTGGAAATAGTCGAGATCGACGTCCACCCGATTTCCCAAGGCGAAGGCGGCCGCGGGATTGTTGGCGATGGCCAGGGTTTCCTTCGACAAGGCCAGACCCGCTCCCGCTATGCCCTTCGATTGGACGCCATAGCCCTGGGAGAAATAGCCATCGGTGGCGTGCGCGCCCCCGGCCGCGCCAATAAAGCAGGCCGCGGCGACCGTGGCGGCTACACCCGTTCGGTTGCCCGAACGCGAAGCTGAAGGCGTCATTAAGAAGTCCCCGTTGTTTTCCGAGGGACTAGGCTTCGCCAACGCGCCGGCCAAAAGAGTTATTCTAAAGTAGACTAGACATTTTCAGGGGGATTTGGTTCCAAGAATTTCAGAATAGAGAGTCATTATCAACAGCGCCTGGCGTCCGTCAGTCGCGACCGGTCCCTTGAGGCCCTCTCATCGGAGGGATCAGCGTGGCTGAAGGGTTGAGAAACCCTATAACCCCTTGAAGCTTTTTGACTTTGTCGGGTCACGTCTGGGTGTGTGACAGCGGGTCATGAGCCTCGTTATCGCCAGCCAGATGGAGGACGGTTTCAACGCCGATCTTCGCGCCCATCCGTCCAGACCGACAGTGCTGGATGTATCGGAAGTCCTGCCGTGGGACGCCGCCGGCGCCGCCGATGTCATGCTGGTCCGCCCCACGCCGGCCTGGCAGGTCGCCCGGCAGGCCGACGCGCCAAGTCCGAACGCTTGGCCGGGACGGCTGCGCTGGGTCTACAGCGCCTCTGCGGGGGTCGACTTCTATCCGCCCTGGCTGCTGGAAGCGCCGCTGGTCACCTGTGGCCGCGGCGTCGCCTCGGATGAGATCGCTGACTATGTCATGGCCGCCATCTGCCTGCAGGCGAAGGACCTTGAGGGCGCACGGGTGCGCAGCCTTGCCGGCTGGAAGAATGCGCCGCTGGGTCGGCTCGGCGGAAGCACCGTCGGCGTCGTCGGCCTCGGGGCGATCGGCGCGGCCGTGGCGCGGCGCGCCTTGGCCTTCGGCATGCGTGTCACCGCCCTGCGTCGGCGGCGCGACCGGCCGAGTCCGGTCGTCGGGGTCCACCTGCTCGACGATCTGGCGGCGGTGCTGACCTCCGCCGACCACATCGTTCTGGCGCTGCCAGCGACCGACGCCACGCGCGGTCTGATCGACGCCGAGGCGCTGTCGCATGCCCGGTCGACGGCGCACCTGATCAATGTCGCCCGCGGATCGGTGCTCGATCAGCCCGCGCTGGTTGACGCTCTCGACGCCGGCCGACTCGGCTTCGCCACCCTGGATGTCACCGAGCCTGAACCGCTGCCGGCGGATCATCCTCTGTGGACCCATCCCCGCGTCCGCCTGACGCCGCACGTCGCCTCCAACCACACACGCCTCAGAGTCGCGCTGTTCGACCAGGTGGCGGCCAATCTCGACCGTTTCGTGCGCGGCGAAACGCTGCACGACGTCGTCGATCCCGTCGCCGGCTACTGAATCCGCTTCCCGCAAAACCTCGACAAGGAAGACACCATGAACCAGATCGTCCGCCAGGCGGCCTTCCAGATCCGGGGCGATGCGCCCCGGGTCACCGTCGAAGAGGAGAGGCTGCATCGCAAGCGCCGGCTCGCCGCCGCCTACCGGATCTTCGCGCTCAAGGGCTACGACCATGGCCTGGCCGGCCATATCACCGCCCGCGACCCTGAGTTTCCCGACCGCTTCTGGGTGGCGCCGATCGGCCCGTGGTTCGGCCACATTCGCGTGTCGGACCTCGTCCAGGTCGATCATCACGGCAACATCCTGGCAGGCGCGGGACCCATCAATCAGGCGGGCTTCGCCATTCATTCGGAGATTCACAAGGCCAGGCCCGACGTGATCGCCGCCGCCCACTCTCATTCGATTCACGGCAAGGCCTGGTCGGCGCTGGGCAGGCTGCTCGACCCGATCAGCCAGGACAGCTGCTTCTTCTACAACAATCACGTGCTGTTCGAGGACTTCACCGGCATCGTTCTGGACACTTCGGAGGGCGAGCGCATCGCCAAGGCCCTGGGCGACAAGCGCGCGGCCATTCTGCAGAACCACGGCATCCTGACCGTGGGCAGGAGCGTCGAGAGCGCGGTCGCCAGCTACGTCTCCTTCGAGAACGCCTGCGAGACCCAGCTGCTCGCCGAGGCGGCGGGAACGATCAAGCCGATCCGTCCGGAGGTCGCGGCCCACACCGCCAGCCAGATCGGCGGGGCGGATCCGGGCGCCTACGGCTTCCGGCCTCTGTGGGAGCGGGTGCTGCGCGAACAGCCCGACTTCCTTGAGTAGTCGTCCGGACTGACCGTCCGCCATCCAGCACAAAAAAAGTCCCTCCCCGCGAGGGGAGGGACAGTTGAGATGTCGCGGGGAGGAGGAACGCGACCATCGGAGAGGCGTGGAGCGGGCCGCCGGATCGGCGCCGCTGTCGAAAACGATCTAGCGACAAGGCCCGCGGGGCGGCGAGACAGAAATGCTGTCCCAGACTCGGGATTTTCTGGGGGGCCGATTGTCTAGGGGGCGGTCGCAGACCGGGCGAAGTCCTCGTCGGGCGGCAGCGGCGCCGGCGGCGTTCGTGGGTACCAGTAGGCGGCGTGGCAGGCCTCGCAGGCGGCGTCGATCGTCGCGCCGGCCGAGGTCAGAGCCCGGGGATCCTTGCGGTCGATCGCCGTGGCGGCGTCGAGGCCTGCGCGCTCCAGGCGTCCGGCGGCCGCCGCGAACCGGGCGGGGTCGGCCTGGATATCGGCGGTGATCTGGGCGGCGGTGCGCGTACCCGGTGTCGAGGCGTCCGCAAGGCCGTGGCCTTCGCCGCCAGCCGTTCGCGCCAGCGCCAGTCGGCGGGCGCCGGCGACCAGCCGATCGGCCCTGGCCCGCAGCCGGCGCCAGGCGACATCGCTCCGCGGCGCGCGGACATGGAGTCCGTCCCGGGTCTGGACCTCGCCCACGGCGGCCCACAGGGCGTCGGCCGAGGGATCGACCCAGCCGTCCATCAGCGCCTGCACCGTCCGGTCCCCGGGCGAGGCGGCGACGGCGATGGTGGCTGACAGCGCCATCGCCGCCATCAGCGTCAGCCTTGCAGGGCGCATGGCTCAGGGCTTCTCATAGGCTTCGGGGCCGGGCGGGTCCCTAGGCAGGTTGGGCGTGGCGTAGCCGCGATTGCCGTCCGCGCCGATCGCCCCGGGCCCGGGACCGAGGTGTTTGGCGTCGATGTTGTTTTCCGAGCAGGCGTATTCCCCAAGACCGCCCTTTCGGCCGAGCACCCAGGTGCGCGCGAACTTGACCGGTCGGGTGTAATAAACCGGGTCGTCGAACGTCAGGTCCAGGTGAAGATGGTCCTCATCGGGTCGGGTCCAGCGCTCGACCACATGGGTACGGGCGCTCTGCGGGTCGCCGTTCTCGTCGATCCAGTACTTGCCGTCCTTGCTGTCCTTGAAGCCGATGGCGTCGACCACCAGGGTGTCGCCGTCCCAGGAGCCGATCTCGTCGCCGAAGTACTTCGGATCGGGGTCCTCCTCGTGGGCGCGCCCGTCCAGCG
>CAIQDO010000461.1 GCA_903870555.1 uncultured Caulobacteraceae bacterium | reverse complement strand
TGCACACCCGCGAGATCGCCTTCTACGGCGGTGTCGTGAATCGGATGCCGATCTACGCGGCGGTGTTCATGCTGTTCACCATGGGCAATGTCGGCCTTCCCGGCACCAGCGGCTTCATCGGCGAAATCCTCACCCTGTCGGGCACATACGGCGCGGCGACCTGGCCGGCGATCATCGCCACCTCCGGCGTGATCCTGTCGGCGGTCTACGCCCTGACGCTCTACCGCAAGGTGGTGTTCGGCCCGATGCACAACCCGGCCCTGGCCAACATCGGCGACATGGGGACGCGCGAGATCCTGATCTTCGCCCCCCTGATCCTCGCCACCCTCGTCCTGGGCTTCCAGCCCGGTCTCGTTTTCGACATTACGAACGCCTCGACCGTCCATCTGGTCGACGCCTTCCGCGCGGCCACGGGAAGGTAGAGACACCCCATGACTTTCCAGAACGCCGCGGCCCTGGCGGGCCCTGAACTGATCCTCGCCATCTCGGCGCTCCTGCTACTGGTGTGGGGAGCCTTCCAGGTGCGCACCAACGCCCTGTTTACCGTTGCCGCCATGGGCGCCCTGGTCGCCGCGGCGGTGGTTTCGGCCATCGGTCCGCAGGGCCGCGCCTTCTCCGGCGGCCTGATCGTCGACTCCGGGGCGATCTTCGCCAAGGTGGTGATCTATCTGGCCAGCGCCGTGGCTATTCCGATCGGCGAACGCTGGTTCGCCCGCCGGGGCATGGGCCGGTTCGAATATCCGATCCTGATCCTGCTCGCTTCGCTGGGAATGGGCATGATGGTGTCGGCCGGCGACCTGATCTCGCTCTATGTCTCCATCGAGCTGCAATCCCTGGCCCTCTACATCCTGGCCGCCTTCCACAAGGGCGACGAGAAGTCCTCCGAGGCCGGCCTGAAGTATTTCGTCCTGGGCGCCCTGTCGTCGGGCATCCTGCTGTACGGCGCATCCCTGGTCTATGGGTTCGCCGGTTCGACCCGGTTCGAGGTGATCGCCGCGGCCATGACCCATGGCGCCGGCGTGGGCGCCCTGTTCGGCTTGGTGTTCCTCATCGCCGGCATCGCCTTCAAGGTCTCCGCCGCCCCGTTCCATATGTGGACGCCCGATGTCTATGAAGGCGCCCCCACGCCGGTGGTCGGCTTCTTCGCCGGCGCCCCCAAGCTGGCGGCCATGGTGCTGCTGGCCCGGGTGCTCAACCAGAGCTTCGGCGGCTCGACCGGCCAATGGAGTCAGATCCTGGTGGTGATGGCCCTGCTGTCCGTCGCTGTAGGCGCTTTCGCCGGCCTGGCGCAGAAGAACCTCAAGCGTCTGTGGGCCTATTCGTCGATCGCCGGCATCGGCTACGCCCTGATCGGCCTCGCCGCCGGTGGCGTCGCCGGCATCCAGTCCATGCTGGTGTTCATGGTGCTCTATGTCGTCGACGTCACCGGCTTCTTCGCCGCCCTGGCGGCCCTGTCGCGCGACGGCAAGCCGATGGAGACCATGTCCGATTTCGCCGGTCTGGCACGTGAGCGCCCGGGCCTCGGCGTGGCCCTGACGGTGTTCTCCCTGTCGGCCCTCGGCATCCCGCCGATGAGCGGCCTTTGGGGCAAGTATTATGTGTTTAAGGCCGCCGTGGCCTCGGGCCTGACCCCCGTCGCCGTCCTGGCCCTGGTCGGTTCGGTCGTGGCCGCCTTCTACTACCTGCGCCTGATCAAGGTGATGTGGTTCGACCCCAGCCCCGGCGCCACCGACGCCCCGCCGCTGGAGGCCCGGACCGTGGCCTACCTCTGCGCCCTGTTCGCTTTCCCGGGCGTGCTGTTCGCCCTGATGGCTATTGATCCGCTGGCGCAGGCGGCGGCGGTCGCGCTGGCGACGCGGTAGGACCATAGGCCTGTTCGATCCAGGTTTCGCTTAGCGACTCCTCGCCCAGCCGCAGGAACGCCCGCAGATCCAGGGTCTGGCCGGGCGCCAGCGCCAGGTCGAACATCAGCCGCCACTTTCCCGTGCCGACTACGGGATAGGCGACCGGCGCGATTGCCTCG
>CAIQDO010000460.1 GCA_903870555.1 uncultured Caulobacteraceae bacterium | reverse complement strand
GACGACCGCGGCGGGCCGCCTTGGCGTCGGCGCCGGCGCCGCGCGCCCGGGCGGGGGCGGCGCGCGGACCGCCCTCCATCTTCAGTCGCTCGAACAGGTCCTCGGGCAGGGCGGCCTGGATGGCGGCGACGATCTGGTCCGCGTCCGGCTCGGTCGGCGGTCCCGGCGGCTCCTCCGAGGGCGGCGGCGGTTCGGCCGGTTCGCTTTGCGCGACCTCTTCCTCTTCCTCAGCGTTGGCCGGAGCCATGGTGGCGCGCGGCCCAAGCACCAGCCGGGCGGCGGCGGCGGCGTCTTCCTCGGTGATGCGGGCCCGTCCGGCCAGGGCGGCGTGGGCCCGGGCGGCGCGCAGCGCCAGCAGCGGGGCGCGGGCCGAATCGACGCCGATCATCTGAGCTGTGCGACACAGCGCCTCGATGATCGCGTCCCCGGCCGGCGGCAGGGCGGCCAGGGCGGCGCGCGCGCGCGCCACGGCGTCCGCGTCGGGTCCGTCCTCCAGCACGTCGCGCCAACCCAGACCGCTAAGGTCGAGATGGAAGGCGAGGCGTTCGATCAGGGCGGCCGGCGGGGCCTCGTCGGGTTCAAGCCCTTCGTCGAGGGCGATCAGGCCGAACCGGGCGGGCAGCCGCATCGCCACACCGTCCCGTTCCAGCATCACCGCGCCCTGGTCCATGGCCGCGGCCAGCCGGGCCGCCGTGGCGCCCTCCAGCCGTTCGGCCATCGGCACGATCGCCACGCCGCCGTCGCATTCGGCCAGCACGCCGCGTTGGGCCACCGGCCGGCCCGCCGCCAGGCTGGCGCTGAGATCCAGGCCGCCGAGCAGGCGCTCGTCCTCGATGTGGCAGGGGATGCGTCGACGGGGCGCGTCGACGGCCAGCAGGGCCAGAACGCCGGTCATCCAGGCATCCCGCGCCGGGCCGGCGCCGGCGCGCACGGCCACGCCGCCGAGGCCGGCCGGATCGATCGCGAACAGGGCGGCGGCGAGGACCGCGTCCTGCCACGCGCGCACCGTCGGCGACGGGTCGGTCATTCGCCGAACAGCTCGCTCATGGCGCGCTCGATGCGCACGGTCGAGCCGGCCTCGTCGAGAGGATTGCGGCGCAGCCGATGGCGCAGGGCCATGGCCGCGATACGCCGGATGTCCGAAACCGAAACGGCGTCGGCCCCGTCGAGGGCCGCCACCGAGCGCGCGGCGCGCATGATCGTCAGTTCGCCGCGCAGGCCGTCGGCACCGATGGCCATGCACAGGCGCGAGCCGGCCTCGAGCACATCGTCGGGAACCTCGACCGCGCCCAGCCGGGCGCGCGCCGAGACAATGCGCTCGCCGATGACGGCGTCCGCCTCGGCCCAGGTCGCGGTGAAAGCCGCCGGCGCGCGGTCGAAGGCGTCGCGTCGCCGCACCACCTCGATCCGGTCGGCCAGCACCGTCGGGGTCTTCACCTCCACCGACAGGCCAAACCGGTCAAGCAGCTGGGGACGCAGTTCGCCCTCCTCGGGATTGCCGCTGCCGATCAGCACGAATCGGGCCGGATGGCGCACGCTCAGGCCCTCTCGCTCGACGACGTTCTCGCCCGAAGCCGCCACGTCCAGCAGCAGGTCGACCAAGTGGTCCTCAAGCAGATTGACCTCGTCGATATAGAGGAAGCCGCGATGGGCGCGGGCCAGCAGGCCGGGCTCGAATCGCTTTTCGCCGCGGGCCAGGGCCCGTTCCAGATCGAGAGCGCCGACGACGCGGTCCTCCGTCGCGCCCAACGGCAGGTCGACCACCGGGGTCGACAGGGTTTCGATTTCCCGTTCCGCTCGCGCCGGCGCGCCGCAGTCGGCCGAGCAGACGCCGGCGTCCGCCCTGGGGTCGCAATGGAACATGCAGCCGCGCACGGCCTGAAGCGGCGGCAGCAGGGCGGCGAGGGCGCGGACGGCGGTGGACTTTCCCGTCCCCCGGTCGCCGAACACCATCACCCCGCCGATTCCGGGATCGGCGGCGGCGATCAGCAGAGCCAGTTTCATCTCGTCCTGGCCGACAATGGCCGAAAAGGGATAGGCAGAGCGCATTTACGACGTGTCCCCCGGATCGATCATCCGACAACAAACTAGACCGCTCGCGGGGCGAGGGCCACCCTCGACTCGCCGTGGCGCGACGACACACGCCGGACCCGGCGGCGGATTTCCTTGCGCTCCCACAAACATGGCCTTGCAAAACAAGGCCAGGATCGAGAGTTAAGGCCATCAGGCTCCCCGGGCGCGGCGTGCGGCGGGCGAAAAAGCAACACAAAGGGGCGCACGGCATGACCGAGCGATCGATGATGCGGGTTCTGGGCGGCGAGCGAATCGACCCGCCGCCGGTTTGGATCATGCGTCAGGCGGGCCGCTACCTGCCCGAGTACCGGCAGATTCGCGCCCAGGCGAAGGACTTTCTCGATTTCTGCTACACGCCGGCTCTGGCTGTCGAGGCGGTGATGCAGCCGTTGCGCCGCTTCGACCTCGACGCGGGCATCCTGTTCTCCGACATCCTCGTCCTGCCCGACGCGCTCGGCCGCAAGGTGTGGTTCGTCGAGGGCGAGGGTCCCCGTCTCGAGCCATTGCTGGATCAGGACACCTGGACCTTCGGCGATCCCGATCGGGTCGTCGGCTTTCTCGCGCCGGTCTATGAGACGGTGGAGCGCATTCGCGCCGCCATGCCGGCCGAGACCACCCTGATCGGCTTCGCCGGCGGGCCCTGGACGGTGGCGACCTACATGATCCAGGGTGAAGGCGGCGACAAGGATCGCTGCCGCCGGGCGACCTACCAGCGACCCGGCGATGTGGCGGCGCTGCTGTCGGTGCTGGTCGAGGCGACCGCGCGGCATCTTGCCGCGCAGGTGGCGGCCGGCGCCGATTGTCTGCAGATCTTCGAGAGCTGGTCGGAGGGTCTGCCCGAACCCCTGTTCGAAGAGGTGATTCTGAAGCCAACCAAGGCGTTGATGGCGCGGCTGCGCGCCCTGGGCGTGACCGTGCCGGTGATTGGCTTTCCGCGCGGCGCCGGCGCCCTGCTGGGCCGCTACGCCCGGGAAACCGGGGTCACCGCCCTGGGGGTCGATACCCAGACGCCGGCCGGCTTCGCCCGCGCCCAGGCGCCGGAGGGCATGCCGCTGCAGGGCAATTTCGACCCGCAGATGCTGATCTGCGGCGGCGCGGCGATGGAAGCGGAGGCGCGCCGGGTGATCGAGGATTTCCGTGGCTCGCCTCACATCTTCAACCTCGGCCACGGCATCACGCCGCAGACGCCGCCGGAGAATCTCGCCGCTCTCGTCCAGGTGATCAAGACCGGGGGGTGATCAAGGCTGGCGTGTAAGGTTTGTTGGACAGATAATCGTCAAGCGGGACTGACAATCGATTGACCGGTCTGCCCGGTCGTTCTATGGCCGAAAGTCCATTCTGAACGCTCTTTGGAGGTTCCATGTCGAAGATCAGAGTCGCGCTGGCGGCCGTTTCGGCCTTGGCCATATCCGTCGCACTGGCCGGTTGTGGGGCGCCGCATCCCGACGCGTCCGCCACCGCCGCCGCCGCCGCGCCGGCCGCGGCCCCCAGCGCCTTGGCGGCCAACGCGCCGACGACGGCGGCCACGCCGATCGATCCCGCCACGAATCTCGGCACCGCCACCAAGCCCGGCGACGGCAAGCTCAAGCTCGAGATCAAGGCTCCCGGCGGCGTCGACCTTTATGGCGACCCGACGAGCGGCAAGGCTGTCTTCAGCCAGTGCCAGACCTGCCATTCCAAGGAGGTCGGGGTGAACATCGTCGGTCCATCGCTGCATGGCATCATCGGCCGCCATTCGGGCAGTATCGCGGGCTTCGGCTATTCGGACGCCAACAAGGGCTCCGGCAAGGTGTGGAGCGAACAGGAGCTCTACGTCTATCTGGAAGATCCGCAGAAGGAGGTTCCGGGGACCTACATGACCTTCACAGGCGTCAAGGATCCGCAGCAGCGCGCCGACGTCATCGCCTATCTGCAAGAAAACACGAAATAGTCAGTGATCGTCTCGTTCGTCGGCGGTCAACGCCGTCGACGGACGAGATCGCCGATGTGGAACGGCAGCGCCGCGGTGAGCCAAACGGCGAGCCAAGGCCATGGCGCGCCGGTCAGGGCCATCCGCAGGGCGAGGGTCAGGCAGGCTCCCGGCGCGAGGGCGAACATCAGATCCGTCACAGCCGCGCGCCGCCTCGCCGGCGGCTCCGACAGCGTCAGGGCGGCAAACTCCACGGCCATCACCAGCAGCAGCAGGTCGGCGACCCGTCCGCTGGTGAGGAAGGACTTGAAATCCATCGGGATCTAGGAGGGCGACAGGCCCAGCAGGTGGCCCATGTCCTTGAAGAAGATCCTCATATGGGCGGCGGGGTCGGCTCGAACCAGCTCCTTGTTCATATAGGCCTGCCACGTCAGCCGCTGAACGTCCGGGTCGGAGCACATCTTGACGAAGCCCTCGCGCCGCTTGTCGCTGCGGTACCAGAAGTGCTGCATGACGCCGAGCACGAGAAACACCTGCCCATGATCCTTCATGAAGGTCTTGCGGGCCGAGGCCAGCGCCCGCGCGTCGCCCGTGCGCAGGGCGGACTCCACCGCCGCCGCCGCCAGCCGTCCTCCGACCATCGCGTAGTAGATCCCTTCTCCAGACGCCGGCGCGACCACGCCCGCGGCGTCGCCGGCGACCACGACATCGCGACCGTTGTCCCATCGCTTCAGCGGTTTGAGCGGGATCGGCGCGCCTTCGGAGCGAATCGTCTCGCAAGGGGCGAGGTCTGACGCCGCCCTCAGGGCCTTGACCGCGCCGCGGAGGGAGAACCCCTTTTGGGCGCTGCCGACCCCGACGCTGGCGGTATCGCCGTGGGGAAAGATCCAGGCGTAGAAATCCGGTGAAAGACGTCCTTGGTAGAAGACGTCGCAGCGGGAGCCGTCGAAGCCATCGACGCCTTGGGCTGGCGCGCGGATGATCTCATGGTAGGCGAAGACGCAGGGGACGCGGTCGGCGCCCTTGAGCGTCTGGCTGGCCACCTTGGAGCGGGCGCCGTCGGCGCCGATGATCATCCGTGCGCGGACACCCTCCAGGTGGTCCGGATCGCGATCGCCGTTCGGCCGATAGCGGACCCGCGCCACGCCGTCGGAGTCGCGGTCGATTCGTTCGAACACGCCGGTGCGCCGCTCGGCGCCCGCCGCCGCGGCGCGCTCCCTCAGCCATACGTCGAACACATCGCGGTCGACCATGCCGACGAAGCCGCCCTCGATGGGCATGTCCACGCGCCGGTCGCGGGGCGATATCATCCGGGCGG
>CAIQDO010000459.1 GCA_903870555.1 uncultured Caulobacteraceae bacterium | reverse complement strand
GGCCTCGGCGACAGGCTTGGCCGGCATGCCCTCGGCCAGGTTCGAGCCGGACCCGACGGAGACCAGGATGTGCTTGCCGTCCGCCGCGATGTCGATGTCGCGCGTCGTGTGGCCGCCGGTGGAACTCGCCAGCTTGGCGACGATGACCTCTGGCGCTCCGCTGGCCTTCAGGTCGCCGGGCCGATAGGCGAAACGCACGACCGAATTGTTGTTCGCCACATAGACGAAGCGCGGGTTCGGCCCTGCGGGCCAGAAGGCGACGCCGAAGGGGCGGTCCAGTCCCGAGGCGAAAACCTCGGTTGATGCCGGGGTCGTGGCCCCGTCGGCCTCGCGCAGCACGGTGATCCGGCCGGCGTCGGTCTCGGCGACGAAGATGTCGCCGTTCGGCGCCACCCGTATCTGACGGGGATGGTCGAGCTTGGCGAACGCCGTCACGGTGAAACCGGGCAGGGTCTTCAGCGACGCGTCGGTCGGCTGCGCCACCTGGGCGGCCGGCGAAGCGGAAGGATGGGTCGCATAGGGCGCCGGCAGCTCGGTGGCGCTGAGATGTCGGACCACGCCGGGCGCATCGGTGCGGAAATCGCCCAGCGCCGCCGCGCCCGTCCGCTCCTCGGCCAGGGCCGGACCGCCAATGGCCAAAAGGCCCACGGTGATCGCGAGTCGGGACGCAGCGGGGCGGTGAACGGTCATGGATGTTTCCTTGCTTTTGAGAGCGCTTCGCTTCTAGACCAGCGGCTTGCGCCACGCCACGGGGCGAACCGATGCCTCTGGATCTAGTGAAGCCCGATCTCGCGCGCCTGCCGGCTTTTGTCGACGCCCTCGCGCGCGGCTGGTCGCCGGACAATGTGCGTGGCGCGGAGGCGGCCCGCGAACTGCTCGAACGCGCGCGCGCCGATCCGCAGGGTCTGGTCGAAAGCTTCGACGACCCCACGGCCCGCGGCGGGGATATCGTCCTGCCCGACGGATCCCGCGTCGAGCGACTGCCGGGGTTCCATCGCTGGCTTTGGGATGGCGACTTTTGCGGCGTGATCGGCTTTCGCTGGCGCCCCGGCTCGGCCGAACTGCCGGCGCACGTTCTGGGCCACATCGGCTACGCCGTGCCGCCCTGGAAGCGCGGTCGAGGCTACGCCACGCTCGCGCTCGCGCGCCTTTTGCCGGAGGTGCGGGACCTTGGCTTGCCCTGGGTCGAATTGACCACCGACCCGGACAATCTGCCGTCGCAGGCGGTCATTCTCGGCAACGGCGGTCGCCTCGTGGCGCGGTTCGCCAAGGGCGCCGCCTACGGCGGGGGAGAAAGTCTGCGCTATCGTATCGACCTGGTCTGACTGTGGCGTTCAATCCGACATGAAGCTGTCGTAAGGAGCGCTGTGCAGCTTCGATTCCCGCCTCTCACCGTCCCAGGACTGACCCTGGTCCTGCCCCTGATGCTCTTGGGTTTGGCGGGCTGCGCGACCGATGCGCGGCTGCCTCTCCAGCCCATCGTTGACGCGCTCCTTGAAGCGCCGGTGCTGCATCCGGATGCCGTGGGCGAGGCGATCGATCTCGGCAAGCCCTTGACGCCACGCGCCCTGGCGGTGATCGCCGTCATCGCCAATCCCGACCTGAGGGCGGCGCGCGCCCAGGCCAAGGTCGCCGACGCCCAGGTCATCGCGGCCGGATTGCTGCCGGATCCCACCGTCAATCTCAGCTACGACAGGCGGCTCTCGGGGCCGGACCCTTTCGACGGCCTCGGCGCCCAGGTCATCTACGAACTCACCGCCCTGCGAGACCGGCGCCTCGCGCTCGGGGCGGCCCGGGCCACGCGCGATCAGGTCCGCCTGGATCTTGAATGGAGCGAGTGGCAGACCGCCGGTCAGGCGCGCCTGCTCGCAACCAGGATCGCCGGCCTTGAACGTGTGCGGTCGCTGCTGGCCCTGTCTGGCCGGGCCTCGGATGGAGCCCTCGACCGAGGCCTCGCCGCCGCCGCCCGGGGCGACATCCGCGCAGACGAGGTCAGCGCCCGTCGCCTGGCCGCCTCTGACGCATCGGACAAGGTCCGCCAGGCCGAACGCGATCTCAATGCGGCGCGTCTCGACCTGAACGCGCTCCTCGGTGAGCCGCCGTCGGCCCGGCTCGTCATCGACGCCGACCCGGCGAGCGAACCAGCGCTTGACGCGGATGCGTTTTTTGCACGCGCGCGGGTGTCGCGGCTCGACCTGCGGGCGTTGGAGGCGGGCTATCGGAGCCAGGAGGTCGCCGTGCGCAAGGCGATATGGGACGCTTTCCCGACGCTCCAGCTCACCGTCAACCGCGCCCGGGATACGGCGAACAACCAGACCCTGGGACCGGCGGTGAACTTCACCCTGCCAATCTGGAACCGCAACCTCGGTGGGATCGCCGCCGCCCGCGCGACCCGAGCCCAGCTGGCCGCAGAATACGCCGCGCGCGTGTTCGCCCTGAGGGCGCAGATCTCCGACCTTTGTCAGGCCCTCACGATCGACCGGCGACGTCGGGCCGAACTGGTCGCGCAGATCGGGCCGCTCGACCGGATCGCGGCCCGAAACGAACAGGCGGCCGCCATCGGCGATCTGTCGCGGGCGGCCGCGGAAACAGTGGGGCTGAGCGTGCGCGACAAGGCGATCGCCCTGGCCATGCTCGACCAATCGATCGCCGAACAGACCGTCGCCCTCGAGCTCGCCGTGGGGGCGCCTGGGCAAGGCCTAAATCTGCCGAGGACGGCTCCATGAGACATGCCTGGATCGCCGCCTGCCTCACGCTAGCCGCCTGCGGGCGCGCCGCCGACGAGGCGGACGTCAAGCCGACCGCGTCGATACGCAGTCAGGTCGCCGCGGGCGCGACCGTGGAGGAAACCGTCGTCGGCTACGGTGTGGTCGAATTCGCGCCTCAGGCCGAGCGGGTCCTTGTCGCGCCCGTTGAGGCGACGGTGACCAAGGTCATCAGACCCGCCGGATCTCGGGTCGGCCCCGGCGAAGCCATCGCCCTGCTGTCGCCGACCGCCGCCAGCGCGCTGGACCTCGCAAAGGCCAGGGCCGAGGCGAAAACCGCCGACGCCGCCGACGCGCGGGCTCTGCGGCTCCGCGCCGATGGCCTCGCAAGCGACGCCGACGTCGAGGCGGCCAGATCCGCGGCGGAGACCGCCGACGCCGCCCTTCGCGCGCTCGTGTCGCGGGCCGGCGGCGCGCTCACGCTTCGATCGCCCTTCGCAGGTGTCGTGGAGTCGGTCAGTATCGAAACCGGCGGCGTCGCCGCCGTCGGCGCGTCGGTTGTCAAGGTCGGGGCCCTCAACGGCGTCCGCGCCCGGTTTGGCGTTGAACCGGCCGACGCGCTGCGGCTGCGCCCAGGGCAGGAGGTACGCCTCTCGCCGCTGGTCGGCGCGGCTGAAGGGCGAGGGGCGGTCGCACAGGTCGATCCGCGGCTGGATCCGCAGACGCGGCAAGCCGCAGTTGCGGTGACTTTGTCCCGGGGCGCCTTCGCGCCGGCCGAGCCGCTGAAGGCCGTGATCGTGGTCGCCCGCCGCGCCGCCGCGGTCGTCGTCCCGCGCGGCGCCCTGGTCTACGAAGGCGACCAACCGTTCGCGTTCGTGGTGGAAAAGGGCCTGGCTCGTCGGCGCCCCTTGAGCCTGGGCGCCGCGATGGGCGATAAGGTCGAGGTGACTCGCGGTCTGGCGCCTGACGAGCGTTTCGCCGTCGACGGCGCCGCGGCCCTGGAAGACGGCATGGCCGTGCGCGAGGCGCCCGCCGTCGCCGCGGAACCCGGCGCATGATGGGCTGGCTTGCCGGACATGTTCGGTCCGTCATTCTGGCCTTCCTGATCCTGGGCGCCGCGGGGCTCGCGGCGGCCCTCAATCTTCCCGTCAGTCTGTTTCCGCGCATCGATTTTCCGCGGGTGGTGGTTTCGGTCGACGCGGGCGATCGGGCCGCCGACCAGACCGTGGTGCAGGTCACCCGGCCGATGGAGGAGGCGCTGCGCGGCGTGCCGGGCGTCCAGCACATCCGCTCGACCACCAGCCGCGGCAGCGCCGAGATCGCCCTGACCTTCGCCTGGAACCAGGACATGGCCCGCGCGGTGCTGCAGACTCAGGCGGCTCTGAACGCCG
>CAIQDO010000458.1 GCA_903870555.1 uncultured Caulobacteraceae bacterium | reverse complement strand
TCTGCCCGGTCATTGCCGATGCGGGCGTGCCCGGCCGGCGGGAATATTTGAACGAGAAGGCGCTGGCGAAGCGCACCTGGCGCACGAGGTCCAGCGTCGCCTCGAAGTCTGCGTCGGTCTCGCCAGGGAAACCGACGATGAAGTCGCTGGAAAGGGCAATGTCCGGCCGCGCCGCGCGGATTCGCTCCAGGGTGCGCAGGAAGCTCTCGACGGTGTGGGCGCGGTTCATCGCCTTGAGAATCCGGTCCGAGCCCGACTGCACCGGCAGATGCAGATAGGGCATCAGGGCCTCGACCTCGCCGTGCGCCTGGATCAGGGTCTGGTCCATGTCGGCCGGATGGCTGGTGGTGTAACGCAGGCGCGCCAGGCCCGGGATCCGCGCCAGCCGCCGGATCAGGGCCGCCAGACCGCCGCCCTGGTCATTGGTGTAGGCGTTGACGTTCTGGCCCAGCAGGGTGATCTCGCGCACCCCGCCTTCGACCAGGGACCTCGCCTCGGCTTCGATGGCGCCGGCGGGCCGGGAATACTCCGCCCCGCGAGTGTAGGGCACCACGCAGAAGGTGCAAAACCGGTCGCAACCCTCCTGGACCGTCAGGAAGGCGGTGACGCCCGAGACCTTGCGGCCCTCCGGCAGGGCGTCGAACTTCTCCTCGGCGTCGAAGTCGGCCGCCAGGCGTTCGCCGCGCGCGCGGTGCGCCTTTGCGATCAGTTCCGGCAGACGGTGGTAGCTCTGCGGGCCGATGACCAGGTCGACAGCGGTCTGCCGGTTCATGATCTCGGCGCCCTCGGCCTGGGCGACGCAGCCGGCCACGGCGATGATCATCTCGCCGCCAGCTTCGGCCTTGGCCAGCTTGAGCGCCTTCACACGGCCGAGCTCGGAATAGACCTTTTCGGTCGCTTTTTCGCGAATGTGGCACGTATTGAGCACGACCAGATCGGCGCCATCCATCACATCGGTCAATCGGTAACCATGCGGACGCAGGACATCTGCCATCCGTTCACTGTCGTGAACGTTCATCTGACAGCCGTAGGTCTTGATGAAGAGGCGCTTCGGGCGAAGCTCAGTCATCGGCACGTATGCCATATAGCTCCAGTCTGTGGTCGACGAGGCGGTAGCCCATCCGGCGGGCGATGGCCTTTTGCAGCGCCTCGATCTCCTCGTCGATGAATTCCATCACGGCGCCGCTCTTCATGTCGATCAGGTGGTCGTGATGGTCATCGTTGGCTTCTTCGTAACGCGAGCGGCCATCACGGAAGTCGTGACGGGTCAGAATGCCCGATTCCTCGAAAAGCCTGACGGTTCGATAGACCGTGGCGATGGAGATGTGCGGATCGACCGCATGGGCGCGGCGATGCAGTTCCTCGACATCGGGGTGATCGCTGGCCAGGGACAGCACGCGCGCGATCACGCGGCGCTGTTCGGTCATGCGCATGCCTTTTTCGATGCAGAGTTTTTCCAGGCGTTCCACGGGGAGTCTCCAGACGATCGCTCAGCATAGTCCGCCGAGGGTCAGTTGTTAAGGTCGAGTCGCATCAGAAGCGCGGCGACGGCGCCGTCTGGGCGACGGTAGTAGCCTCGCCGCCGACCCACTTCGACGAAACCTTTGCCATTGTAGAGCGCAACCGCCGAATGGTTGTCTTGAGCCACCTCAAGGAACAGGTTGACCGCCCCGCCGGCCAGGGCCGCCGCGGCGCCAGCGTCGATCAAGGCTGCCGCGCCGCCGCGCCGTCGCCCGGCCGGGATTGTGGCCAGCGTCAGAATCTCCGCTTCGTCCGCGACGACCCGGCACAGAATGAACGCCGCCGGCGCGCCGTCGAACCGCGCGGCGAAGGCGTAGGTTCCCGGCCCGTCGAGCAGGGTGGCGATATCCGCCGCGGACCAGGAGTCGTCGAAGGCCTGGGCGTGGATCTCGGCCAACCATCCCGCATCGACCGCCCTGGCGGGAAGGATGTCGATCACGTTCCCTTCACCTTGGCGTCGGGCGCGCGCAGATACAGCGGCCGTGGGGGCACGAGATCGGCGGCGGTGGCGAGGCGGGCGACGATACGCGGGTCCGGCGACGCGGCATCGTAGCGGCGCGCCCGCGGCAGGGCCTCCAGCAGCCGTTCGGCGCCCGGGCCGGTGACCCTGATGTCGCCGGACGGGCAGACTTCAGCCAGCCGCGCCAAGACGACGTCAAGCTCCAGGCTGTCGGGACCGCTGACCGTCGCCCCCTGGCTGAACAGCTGCAGATAGAGTCGGCCTCGCCCGGCGTCGATGGCCGCCGCCACAGCGGGCTCGCCCGGCAGTTCGCCGCCAAGGGCGGCCAGCGTGCCGACGCCGACGCAGGGTCGGTCCAGCGCCAGCGCCAGGCCTTTGGCGAAGGCCAGGCCGACTCTCAGGCCGGTGAAGGAACCCGGGCCCACGGTGACGCCGATCCGGTCGAGGTCGGCGAACGCGACCCCTGCCTGGGTCATCACCTCGCCAACCATCGACGCCAGGCGCTCCTGGTGGCCGCGTGTCATTGGTTCGCTGATCCAGGCCAGGACTTCGCCATCGCGGCTCACCGCCGCCGAACAGGCGGCCAAGCAGGTGTCCAGGACCAGGACGATCATCGCCGGCGGCGCGCCCCGCCTAGACTATCTTGCAGGCGTCTTCGAAACTGAGGCGCGGCAGGCGGTCGAAGAGATTGGCGCCGTCGCCGTGGCCGATCGAACAGATGAAGTTGGACTTGATCTTGGTGCCGGCGAAGAACAGGGCGTCGACCTTGCCGTTGTCGAAGCCTGACATCGGCCCGCAGTCGAGACCCAGGGCCCGGGCGGCGAGGATCAGATAGGCGCCCTGCAGGGTGGCGTTCCGGAAGGCCACCTGTTCGGCGACGGCGGGATCGGAAAACACCGCCTTGATGCCTGGCGCATGGGGAAACAGCACGTCCATGTGCTCGGGGAAGTCCATGTCGTAGCCGATGATCACCGTGGCCGGCGCGGCCTTGATCTTGGCCTGGTTGTTGCCGGAGGAGACGGAGGCGAGCTTCTCCTTGCCCTCGGCGCTGGTCACGAAGACCAGGCGGGCGGGGTTGGTGTTGGCCGCCGTCGGACCGAAGCGGGCCAGCTCATAGAGTTCGCGCAGCGTGCTCTCGGGCATAACCTCGGACGTCCAGCCGTTGTGGCTGCGAGCGGTGCGGAACAACTGGTCCAGGGCGGCGGCGTCGAGGGGAGCGGTCATGGCGGATCCTGCGAAGACAAGGGGGCGGAGGCTTGGGCGCGGCAGCCCTTATCACAGGCGCCACGCGATCACAGAGCCTGTTCGACCCGGGTCACTTCCGGCACATAGTGCTTGAGCATGTTTTCCACCCCGGCCTTGAGGGTGGCGGCCGAGGACGGGCAGCCGGCGCAGGCGCCGCGCATATGCAGCCAGACCACGCCGGTGGCGGGTTCGAAACGGGCGAACAGGATGTCCCCGCCGTCCTGAGCGACCGCCGGGCGGATGCGGCTGTCGAGCAGGTCCTTGATCTCGGCCACGACCTGGGCGGTGTCGCCCTCATAGACCTCCTCGTCCTCGGAGACCGCCGCGCCGCGCAGCAGCGGCCGGCCATCGGTGAAATGGTCCATGATCGCCGCCAGGATCGGGGCCTTGAGATGGACCCAGTCCCGGTCCTCGGCCTTGGTGACCGTCAGAAATTCCTGGCCGAAGAACACCCGCTTGATCCCGCCCAGCTCGAACAGGGCTTCTGCCAGGGGGGAATCGGCGGCCTCGCCCTCGTCATGGAACTCACGCGTGCCGCTGGCCATCAGTTCGCGGCCGGGGAGGAACTTGAGCACCGCCGGATTGGGGGTGGCTTCGGTCTGGATGAACATGGCGCGCTCCGTTCCGGCCCCCGCGGCTTCGAGTGAAGCCCAGGGCTGGCTTTGTGCTGGTCGACGAGAGACTAGATGGCGAGACTGCGACGCGTATGCAACTACTCCGGGTTCACGCGGCTCCGACGAAGCCGACTTTGGCCTTGGTCTGGGCGAGGATCGGCCCGGCTATGGCCCGGGCGCGCAGGGCGCCGGCGGCCAGGGTGCGGTCGATCTCGGCCGGATCGGCCAACAGCCGGCGCATCTCCGCCGACACCGGTGACAGCCGCTCGACCAGCAGGTCCGCCAGCGCCGGCTTGAAGCTCTGGCCGAAGCCCTGGCCGCCGTAGGTCGCCAGTACCTGGGCCTTGGTCTCGCCCGACAGAGCCGCGTAGATGCCGACCAGATTGTCGGCTTCCGGCCGCGCCTTCAGATCCTCCAGAGAGTCCGACAGGGGCAGGGGATCGGTCTTGGCCCGGCGGATCTTGCCGGCGATGGCGTCGGCGTCGTCGGTCAGATTGATCCGCGACTGGTCCGAGGGATCGGACTTGGACATCTTGGCCAGGCCGTCGCGCAACGACATCACCCGCGCGCCCGGCCCTTCGATCAGGGCCTCGGTGAGGGGAAAGAAACCCTCGGCGTCGAAGTCGTGATTGAACTTGGCGGCGATATCGCGGGTCAGCTCCAGATGCTGCTTCTGATCCTCGCCCACCGGCACATGGGTGGCCTTGTAGAGCAGGATATCGGCGGCCTGGAGCACCGGATAGGTGTATAGGCCGACGCTGGAGCGTTCCTTGTGCTTGCCGGATTTCTCCTTGAACTGGATCATCCGGTCGAGCCAGCCGAGCCGGGCGACGCAGTTGAAGATCCAGGCCAGTTCGGCATGCTCGGGAACCGCCGACTGGGCGAAGACGATGGCCTTCGCCGGGTCGACGCCGGCGGCGAAATAGGCGGCGGCGATCTCGCGGGTCTGGGCGGCGAGCTGTTTAGGATCCTGCCAGGCGGTGATGGCGTGCAGGTCGACCACGCAATAGAGGCATTCCATCTGGTGCTGCAGGGCGACGAACTTCACCAGGGCGCCCAGGTAGTTGCCCAGGTGCAGGGCGCCGGACGGCTGGACGCCTGAAAACACGCGCGGGGAGGCCGCTGGGATGGCTTCGGTCATGGGATCGGTCTTCTCGGAAAATAGGACGAGGAAAGGCGCGGCCGCAGCGCGCGCCGGGTCAGGACGGGCGTTGCGCGCCGCGCCATCGGCCAGATCTGTCGGTCCCGAAAGCCATGGCGGCGGTCTACCGCCAAGGCGGGCTGAGGGCAAGGCGATGCTGGCGCCGTCGTCCATGTCGTCCAGGTCGCGATCAGTCTGCCTATCCCGGAACCCATGGCCTATCGTACTTGCAGGGAACCGAAGCGCTACGTACTCGGCAAGAGACCCATTGGACAGGAACGGAACATGGCGATCATCGGTTTCATCGGCCTCGGCAACATGGGCGGCGGTATGGCCGCCAATCTGGTCAAGGCCGGCCATGAGGTGCGGGCCTTCGATCTGTCGCCGCCGGCGCTCGCCGCCGCCGTGGCCGCCGGTTGCCAGGCCGTGGCCGGAGCCGCGGAGGCGGCGGCCGGCGCCGACGCGGTGGTGACCATGCTGCCGGCCGGCAAGCACGTGCGGCAGATCTATGAGACGGCCCTTGTCGGGTCCGCGAAGGCCGGGACCCTGCTAATCGACTGTTCCACCATCGATATCGCCAGCGCCCGCGCGGTGGCCGCAATGGCCCAGGCGGCGGGCCTTGAGGTCGTCGACGCGCCGGTGTCGGGCGGCATCGCCGCCGCCCAGGCCGGGACCCTGACCTTCATGGTCGGCGGCTCGGCGGACGCCTTTGCCCTATCGGAGCCGATCCTGGCGGCCATGGGCAGGGCGGTGATCCACGCCGGCCCCACCGGCGCCGGCCAGGCGGCGAAGATCTGCAACAACATGCTGTTGGGGGCGACGATGATCGCCACCTGCGAGGCGTTCGTCCTGGCTCAGAAGCTCGGCCTCGATCCTCAGACGTTCTACGACATCAGCTCGAAGGCCTCCGGCCAGAGCTGGTCGATGACCAGCTACTGTCCCGTCGCGGGAGTCGGTCCCGAGACCCCGGCCGACCGGAATTTCCAGGGCGGCTTCGCGACCGCGCTGATGTTGAAGGATCTGAAGCTCGCCGTCGAAGCGGCGCAGGGGGCCGACGCCAGTATCCCGATGGCCGCCAACGCCGCGGCGCTTTATCAGGCCTTCGCGGGCCTGGCCGGAGGCGCATTGGATTTCTCGGCGATCATCACCCTGCTCGACGGCCGACTGACGAGGTGATGGCCCGGGGCCGGACCCGCCAGGCGCCTTACCGCGCCGGGCTCGCCCTGGCCTGGGGCAGGCGGCCGGGGTTGGCGCCGGTGTCGGCGGCGTCGAGGGCGGCGATCAGGCGACCGCGCAGCGCGGCCATGCGATCGGGATCGACAAGTTTACCACCCTCTCCCGCAACCACGTAGAAGGCGTCCACCGCCCGCTCCCCATAGCTGTGGACATGGGCCGACTGGATCGAAAGGTCCGCGTCCGACAGGGCCCTGGCCAGGCCTTCCAACAGGCCGGGACGGTCGCGACCGGACGCCTCCACAACGGTGGCGAACGGCGAGGCGTCGTTGTCTATGGCCACGCTGGGCGCGATCGAGAACGCCGAGGCGCGGTTGTTCTCGGTGATCCGCTTGGTTTCGGCGGTGGGAAGCTCGCCACAGGCGGCGTTCTCCAGGGCGGTCACCAGCCGGCGCAACTGGCGGGAGTTGCCTTCGCCAAACGGCTGTCCGTTGTTGTCCTGGACATAAAACGCATCGAGAGCCGCGCCGGTCGTCGACGTGAAGATCCGCGCGCCGACGACATTGCCTCCGAGCCGGGCGATGGTCAGGGCGAGATCGGCGAACAGGCCGCGGCGGTCGACCGCGGCGACGACAATCTCGGCGGCGTTCAGGTCGGGGCGGATGACCGCCTCGGCCGCGGCGCCGGTCCCGGCCTGGGCGCGGCGGCAAAGGGCGAGGTGCAGCGCCTGTTCCCGCGCCGAGAAGGCGACGAAATAGGCATCCTCCATCGCCGTCGCCCAGGCCCTCGCCTCCGGTTCGATGACCACCAGGGCGATGCGGGCGTCATAGGCGATCGCCTCCTGCCGCCGACGCGCGACGCCAGTGGCGTCCGAGGTTCGGCCGCCGCGGAAAATGGTTTCGGTCGCTCCGTACAGTTCGCGCAGCAGCTGACCCTTCCAGCCGTTCCAGACTCCCGGGCCGACCGCGCGGATGTCGGCGACGGTAAGCACCAGCAGCAGTCGCAACCGTTCCGGCGTCTCGACGATGCCCGCGAAGGTGGTCACCGTGGCGGGGTCGGCGACGTCGCGTTTCTGGGCGGTGTCGCTCATCACCAGGTGGTGTTCCACCAGCCAGGCGACCAGATCGATGCGGCGGCGGTCGAGTCCGAGGCGCTCACAGGCGGCGCGGGCGGCCCGGGCCCCGGCCTTTTCCTGTCCCCCGACCCCGCCCTTGCCGGTGTCGTGCAGCAGCATGGCCAGGAACAGGGCCTCCCGATCCTCGATCAGCGGCAGGACGGCGGCGGCGAGGGGATGATCGTCTGTCAACCGGCCGTCGGCGATATCGTTAATCACCCCCACCGCCCGCAGGGTGTGCTCGTCGACCGTATAGGAATGGTACATGTTGAACTGCATCTGGGCGACGATGTGCCCGAACTCGGGAAGGAACCGGCCGAGCACCCCGGCCTCGTTCATCAGCTCCAGCGTCCGGCGCGGCTTGCGGCCGCGGACGAGGATATCGAGGAACACCTTGGCCGCTGCGGGATCCCGACGGATCCGCGAGGTAATCAGTCCCAGGCGGCGGGTCACCGCGGTGAAGGCGTCGGGGTGCAGATCGAGGTCGCGGCGGTCGGCGGCCCGGAACAGTCGAAGCAGATTGACCGGGTCGCGTTCGAAGGCTGACGGATCGGCGATGGAGATGCGCCCGCCGTCCAGCACGAAGCCGTCCTCAAGGGGCGCCGGAGCCGGGACGCTCGGCCGCCCAGGCAGCATCCGCAGCAGACCCTTGGGCGTGGCCTTCATATGGTCGGCCTCAAGCTTGGCGGAGAAGGCCCGGGTCAGCACGCCGACATCCTTGGCGACCAGGAAGTAGCGACGCATGAATCGTTCCACGGCCGGGGTGTTGTCGCCGCCGGGCCTGGCGCGGTCATGATAGCCCATCCGGCGGGCGATCTCGGGCTGCAGGTCGAAGGTCAGGCGCTCCTCGGGGCGGCCTGTGGCGAAGTGCAGCTGCGCGCGCACCGATTCGAGGAAATCGAAGGCGCGGATGAAGGTGCGCACCTCTGGGCCATGGAACATCTCCATCTTCAGCACCGCGTCGAAACCCTCGGCGGGATGCAGGTACTGGGCGATCCAGAACAGGGTATGCAGATCGCGCAGGCCCCCCTTGCCCTCCTTGACGTTGGGCTCGACCATGAAGCGGCTGGCGCCCGCTCGGGCGTGCCGCTCGTCGCGCTCCTTGAGCTTGGCGGCGACGAACTCGGCCCCTGTGCCCTTGACCACCTCGGCGCGGAACCGACGCTTAAGGTCGTCCGCCAGGGCGACGTCGCCCACCAGCCGGCGGGCCTCGAGGATCGAGGTGCGGATGGTCATGTCGGCGCGTGACAGCTTGATACACTCGTCCAGGGTGCGGGAGGCGTGGCCCACCTTGAAGCCCAGGTCCCACAGGGCGTAGAGCATGAATTCGATCACGCTCTCGGTATGGGCGGTCTCCTTGTAGGGGCGCACGAACAGCAGATCGATGTCCGAGAACGGCGCCAGGGCGCCGCGGCCGTAGCCCCCGACCGCCATCAGCGCCAGGCGCTCGCCCTGCGTCGGATTGCGGGCGCGGAACACGTGAACGGTGGTGAAGTCCCACAGGGCGCTGATCACCTCGTCGGTGACGCCGCACAGCAGGCGCGCCGTC
>CAIQDO010000457.1 GCA_903870555.1 uncultured Caulobacteraceae bacterium | reverse complement strand
CGTCCGCCTCGCGTGTCGCCGCCGTGCTCGAGCCGACCAGATTGACGTGGGCGCCGGGCGCGATCCAGCGACCCTCGAGGATCGGCTCGGGCGAGGCCGAGACGGCGCAGACGATATCGGCGTCCGACACGGCGGCTTCCACCGATGGGGCGGATTCGACCGCGATCCCCAGGTGGCCGCTCATCCGTTCGGCGAAGGCCGCCGCCCGGTCGGGGGAGCGCCCCCAGACGGCGACGGCGCTGAGCGGCCGGACGCAGGCCATGGCGTGGAGGTGGGTCTCGGCCTGTTCGCCGTAGCCAAGGATCGCCAGGCGGGTGGCGTCCGGTCGCGCCAGGGCGCGGGTGGCGGCGGCGCTGGCGGCGGCAGTACGGATGGCGGTGATCTCGCCGGCGTGGAGTATGGCCACCGGCGCCCCCGAGGCCGGATCGAACAGGGCGACGAAGCCCTGGTGCGACTGCAGCCCCTTGGCGAAGTTGCCGGGGTAAACACTGATCAGCTTGGCGCCGAATCCTTCGGGAGAGGCGCCCGGCATCACCCCGAAGGCCGCGCCGCCGCCCAGCGGCAGGATCTGACGCAGCAGTTGGGACGTGTCGCCGCGGGACAGGGCGCTCATCGCCTCATCCATCAGGTCCACGCACGCCGCCATCGGCAGCAGATCGCGGACGGTTTGGCGGTTGATGATCAACAGGCTCACGGCGTCCTCGGCGATATCGGCGCCATCGCGCCAGGCCATGGCCTAGTCTAGAAGAAGAGACGTCGCACCGCGAATGTCGGGCGATCGAAGGAAGATATGGTGCGATTCGTCGTTCTTCTCTGCCTGGGATTGTCCCTGGCCCTGCCGGGCGCCGCCGTCGGCGCCGCGCCGGCCGCGGTCGTGATCGCGACGCCGCAGGCGGCCATAGCCCAGGCCAAGGACGACCTGCGCGCCGTCACCGCCGGGCTGAACAGCAAGACCCTGTCCGACGCGGAGATCGAATCCCGGCTTTCGGCCATTCCGCCAATTCAGGCGCGGCTCGCCGTCGCCCTGTCCGCCCTGACGCCGCGCCTGCGGGACATCCAGGCCCGTCAGGCGCAGCTGGGTCCACCGCCAGCGGGCGCAGGGGTCGTGATCGAGGATCCGCGCACGGTTCAGGACCGGCACGACCTGGCCGACCGGCTGGCGGCGGTCACCGCCGACGTGCAGGGGGCGCGGCTGCTGGCCCTGACCGCCAGCCAGGTCAGCGCCGCCCTGACCGACCGCCAGAGGGAGGCCTTCTCCACCCGGCTGTGGACGCGCAGCCGCTCGATTCTCGATCCGGGCCTGTGGCGCGACTTCGCCGCCGCCCTGCCCGACGACCTGAGCCGCATCGCCCAGGAGGCCGGCGACGAGATCGCCCAGGCCGAACCCGCCCGAAAGATCGCCCAGAGCGTGGCCATTGCCGGCCTGGCCGTGGCCCTAGGTCTGTTCCTGCTCGGCCCCAGCCGCCTGATTCTCAACCGGATCGGCTATGGCCGGGCGGCGCGGGCGCCGGGGACCGCGCGGCTGCGGCGTATCCTTCTGGCCCTGTGGCTGGTGACCGTCGCGGCGGTGACGCCGCTGCTCGCCGGCCTGCTGCTGCGCGCCGCCCTGCGCGCCATCGACGTGATGACGCCGGACGTCGACCGTCTTACCGCCCTGATGATGCAGTCGGTGGTGTTCGCGGCCTTCCTCGAAGGCCTTGGCCGGGCGTTGTTGTCACCGGGACGCCCGCAGTGGCGACTGGCGCCGATTCCCGACGCCATGGTCCGACGGCTCGCCCCGTTCCCCGGCCTGGTGGGCGGGTCGGCGGCGCTGGCCGGTTTCGT
>CAIQDO010000456.1 GCA_903870555.1 uncultured Caulobacteraceae bacterium | reverse complement strand
GGCGCCAGGATGGGGAGCCAGCGCTGCTCGACGGCGATCAGGCGGGCGCCGATGGGCCGGCGCGGCAGGCGAAGGGCCAGAGCGTCGCCCAGCCGAAACATGGCGTTGTCCCAGCCGGACGCGGCGAAGGCGATCGGCAGGTCGGCCAGGTCCGGAAACTGTGCGGCAAGGAGCCGGCGCGCCAAGGCCTCGTCGACCGGGTACTCGGCGGGGGGCGTCCCGGAGGTCGTCGGCGGCGGGGTCATGGCGAAGCTATAGCCGGCGCGGCGGCGGCTCGCCATCGCACTGGCGCCGCGCTTGACTTGCACGCCGACCGGTAAGGATCTGGCCCTGGCGTTCGACTATGGGTACGGTCTGGCGATCATCAGCGTTGCTCTTCGCTGTCTGGTGGTCGGGGCTTGGCGGCGTGTGGTCCGGCGCTGAACCGGGTCGAGCACAATCTCACCCAGGCGGCGCTCGCCCTGCGCCTGGACGTTTCGCGCGAAACCGTGAACGCCCTCGAGACAGGCCGGTACGACCCGAGCCTGCCGCTCGCCTTCAAGATCGCGCGGCTTTTCCGCCAGCCGATCGAAGCCATTTTCGACGACGGCGCGGCCTAGCCCAGCAGGAACCTTTGGGGAAGTCCGCCCGCGACGGGCCTTGAATATCCGTCGAACAGAGGCGAAGACGGATCCCTTGACGCGGAGGGCGACATGACGGCGGCGCAGGTGGACGCCTTCTTCCAAGGCTACGCGGACGCGTTCTCGCGCGAGGCCGTCGATGAGATCTGCGCGCTGTGGGACTATCCGGCCTTCATGTCCTACGATGGCCGGCAGGCGGCGCTCGACGAGGCGCAGTTCCGGCGCAACACCGTCGGCCTGTGCGCCTTCTACCGCGCCCGGGGCTTGGCCCGCGCCGAGAAACAGGTGCTGGACCTGGCTCGACTGACGCCGACCACGGCCAGCGTCCGCACCCACGACCGGCTCTATGACGCGTCGGGCGACCTCATCACCGAGTGGGAGCACGTCTACCTGCTCAGCCAGACCGCCGACGGTATCAAGGCCGTGGCCGCCCTGCCCGACAACGAGCTGCGCGCCTGGCGTGAGCGGGGAACGCCGCTCGGCGGATAGGCATGATCACCGACGCGGATCAGCCGGCGTCCAGCCGCTATCGGGGACTCGACGACCTGCCGGCCCTGCTCGCCTTCGCCAGCGCCTGCACGGCGCTGCGCTCGCCCCTGCGGTCGTCCTGGCATCAGGGCGACATCATCTGGGCGCTGCAGACGGGCGGCGACCGGCCGCAACCGTGCCGGTTCTGGGTCGGGCCGTCCGGCGTCGAAGCTTTGGCCTGGTTCGAGAGCGAAGGCGAGGTGTGGATCGAGACCCTACCGGCCAGCGAGTCGCTTGTGCGCGTCGCGGTCGACTGGGTGGAAGACGCCTGGCGGCGGCGGCTGGCGGGACTCGGAAAGCCCGCCGACACGCCCCTGCGCATCCGCGCCCAGGCGGCGGACGCCCGACGCATCGCGGCGCTGGAGGCCCTCGGCTACCGCCGGGCCGGTCCCGCCGCCGTCGGCTTTCGCCTCGATCTCGACGGCCCGATCCCGCCGCCGGAACCGCCGCCCGGCTATTGCGTCCGCGACAGCGTCGGCGTCGACCCGGCCCTGCGCGCCGCCGCCCACCGCTCCGCCTGGAACCACCTCGATCACCTCGGCATCGCGGCCACCTCCGGGTTCTCGACGGAGGCCTATCTCAGCCTGACCGCGTCGCCGGTCTACGACCCGACCCTGGACATGCTGGCCGTGGCGCCGGACGGCTCGCTCGCCGCCAACTGCATCTGCTGGCCGGACGCCGTGAGCGGCGTGGGCATCTTTGAGCCGGTGGGCGTGGCGCTCGCCCATCGCGGGCGGCGGCTGGCGAGCGCGATGATGCGCGAGGCGATGACGCGACTGAAGGCGCGCGGCCACCGCGAGGCCCGCGTTGGCACGGCCCCGTTCAATCACGCCGCCATCAAGGCCTATCTCGCCGCGGGGTTCGAGCGGGCGGATTCCTCGAACTGGTGGGCGAAGACGCTCGACGAACAGAGCGGCTCAAGCCCTTGTCCAGGGCCATGACCGATCTCGATGCGCGCTACGGCCTTGGCCTCGCGCAGGGCGTCAACCGCCTGGTGAACTACAACCCGCTGTGGCCGGAGGCCTATGCCGAGGAGGCCGCGCGGATCGGCGCGGCCCTGGGGCATTTGGCGCTGGGGGTCGAGCACTATGGCAGCACCGCCGTGCCGGGGCTGCGCGCCAAGCCGATTCTCGACATTCTGATCGGCGTCGCGGACATAGGCGACGGGCTGCGCTTGATCGAACCGATGGCGGCGCTGGGCTACGACTACGCCGGCGGCCAGGGGATACCCGATCATCACATCTTTGGGCGCGGAAAGGCACGCACCCATCTGGCGCATGTGGTTGTGCACGGGGGGGATCAATGGGTCCGTTCCCTGCGCTTTCGCGACCGCCTCAGATCCGAACCGAAGGTGCGGGACGCGTATGAACGGCTGAAGCGGGACTTGGCGGCCGTCGCCACGACGCGAGGCGACTATACGGCGGGAAAGTCCGCGTTCATCGAACAGGTCTGTCGGCCCGGTGCTTGATCCGAGTCGGCCGGCTCAATAGCCTCGCGCCATGTATGTCATCGACCGCGCCAAGAAGACGGATGTGGCTGTCCAGTGGGCGTTGCCCGACAGGATCTTCTTCGCCTGCGGGGCCTGTCAGGTGCTGGCCTATGCCGCCGTGCAGACCTATGGCGCCACCGGCTTTCGGCCCTATTGGATCCGGCCCGCGCCGGGCTATCGCGGCAATCACATCGTCGCCTCCGATGGCGTGGTCGCGTTCGACTACCACGGCTGGTCGTCGCTGGGCCGTCTGCTGGACCACACGCACGCCAAGGCCAACCGGTGGTGGCCCGGATGGTCGTTCGAACTGGTCGACATCGCGCCAGAGGTTCTGATCTCCGAAGACCTGTCGCGGGCCGCCGGTTGTCACATGCGGGAGCCCGGTCAGTTTCTGCACAATGCGCTGCCGCGCGCATCGGCGTTTCTCGCCGCTCGCCCGCCGCCGTCGGGCGTGATCAGCCGGCTCGGCTAGCCCACAGCTATCCGATAGGCCCAGCAATCGCGGTCAAGACACGACCGGGCTCGCCGTGCATGTTTCCGCCATGGATGACGCCGGCGCCCCGCCCCCTGTCGCGATAGCCGACCCCCTGGAGCGGGCCATGGCGCATGTCGAGGCCAATGTGTTCGAGCCGCTGACCCTGGCTGGCCTCGCCGCGGTGGCGGGCCTGTCGCCCTATCATTTCGCCCGGCAGTTCAACGCGCGGTTCCGTCTGGCGCCGATGGCGTTCGTGCGCGCACGCCGCCTGGGCCTGGCCGCCGGGGTGCTAGCCGGGCCATGCCCGCCCGCCTTGACGGACCTGGCCTTCAACGCGGGCTTCGAGTCTCAGGAAGGCTTCACCCGCGCCTTCAAGCGCGCCTTCGGCGTCAGCCCGGGCCGCTATCGTCGTGATCCCACAGTCTCAATCCAGAGGGAGTTTCCCACCATGTCCGACACCACCCCCGCGTCGCGCCTCACCCAGGAGCCGGCGCCGGTGCGCAAGCCCGCCTTCCGCGTCGCCGGCGTCTCGGCCGTGTTCGACGAGAGCAACAAGGCCGAAATTCCCCGGCTCTGGCCGCGCCTCGTCGAGCGGCTGCCCCTCACCGGCCAGAGCCATGGCGGCACGTTCGGCGTCGTCCGCGCCACCGGTGAAAGCGAGGGGCGCTTTCGCTACTTGGCCGGCGTCGAGATCGCGCCCGACGCCACGGTCGCCGAAGGCCTGGAGGCCCAGGCCATCCCGTCCCAGACCTATCTCGTCTTCCATCTCGATACCGACGGGTCGGATCTCCACGCGCAGATGCAGGTGGCGATGCGCGAAATCTGGGGCGAGCGTACGCCCAGGTCGGGCTTTCGGCTGGCGAACGGCCCCGACCTTGAGGTCTATCCGCCGGACTTCCAGCCCGACCAGCCGTCGCACGTCGAATGGTGGATTCCCGTCGAGGCGTAAGGGCGCGAAAGCCTCAGGTTTGAGGTTCGGTTGCTGCTCCAGGAGCCCGTTGTCCGAGACGCGGCTCCGTGCCCGCCCGTAGCCGCTGAATGTTGGCGCGATG
>CAIQDO010000455.1 GCA_903870555.1 uncultured Caulobacteraceae bacterium | reverse complement strand
GGTCTCCCGGAGGAAGGCCAGCAGCGCCTTGTGCGCGGGGATCACCGCGTCGGCGATGGCCGATGCGCCGTCGCGGCGAAGCGCTTCCGCGACGCCCTTTTCGATCGACGCCGGCATGGCCGCGAACGGCTTGAAATAGACGCAGGCTTCCGGGGTGGCCGCCGCGGCGATCGACGCAACCGACATGTCCCGGCCCTTCAGAGTGACCCGGGGTGGGGTGAAACCCCGCGCCAGCCCGGCCTTCATGTTGTCAATCTGGTCGTTGAAATAGCGAGGATATTGCCGCAGCCGGGTGATGTAGTTGCGGTAGTCCGCCTCGGTGCGGAAGGTCCGGCGGCTGATCCCGGTCAGATCGCTCCAGAACGAGCTGTCGCTGTTGAGCGGCTTCTCCCAGTCCCGCCACGCCTGGGAGGCGATCAGGACGTCGATCTGCGCCACATAGACCGCGTAGTTGTCGCGGTCCTCAGGTTCGAGACCGACGGGATCGATGGCCCCGAGACGCTTGCGCACGTCCCGCCAATAGGCAAGCCGGCGTACCTGCGCTGATGCGCTCTCGTCGGGCAAGCTCGCCGGTATGCCTTTCTTCAGATCCTCCTCGTCAGGGTATTCGGCCTGACGCCAGGCCCATTCCTCGGAATAGAGCGCGCGGAACGCGTCGGTCGACGTTGCAGCGCGCGCGACGGCCGGCGTCACGGCGGCGATCAGCGCCACCGCCGGCAGCTTGCCCGCGAATGTCCGTCTGGTGACTTCGACCAAGGCGATTCCCCCCATCGGCGACAGGGCGTCTTCGCCCTCCAAACCCCACCTGATACGCTGTCGACGGGGCCCTCCGCCAGGGTAGCCGGGCGCGGGAATGGCCGATTGCGCGAAAGCCCATTGCCCTCCCCGCTTTGTCCGGACTACGCGGACGGCTGAACTCGGGAGACGCGGCATCACATGACGGTTTCGCGGCGAGACCTCCTTCTGGCGACGATGATCGGCGGCGGCGTTCTTGGCGCCGGCGGGCCGGCCGTCTCCAGGCCGGCCAGGGCGCGGACGGTGATGGCCAGGCCCGTCATTGCCAGCCCCCAGGCAGAACTGAACTCGGAACTGACCTTTGGAGACCCGGCGCCGTTTTCGTTCGACGATCTGGACGCTCGGGCCAAGGCCCTCGCCGCCCAGCCCTATCAGGCCCCCACCAACACCTGGGCGGAACACCTCGAGGCCCTCGATTTCGACGCCATTGGACGGATCGGCTACCGCCGCCAGGCGGCCCTGTGGAGCGAGGACCGGTCGATAGGGTCGGTGGAGTTCTTCCACCTCGGTCGCTACGCCCGGACGCCGGTGACCGTGCATGTGGTCAAGGCTGGCGAGGCCCGGGAAGTCCTCTACCGCAAGGCGCTGTTCGACATCCCGGCCGACAATCCCGCCCTGCGCCTGCCCGACGACCTCGGTTTCGCCGGCTTCCGGGTGCTGAACCCGTCGGCCTCGGGCGATTGGATCGCCTACCTGGGCGCCTCCTATTTCCGCGCCGCCGACCCGTCCAACCAGTACGGTCTTTCCGCCCGTGGCCTGGCCATCGACACCGCGGCCGAAAGTCCCGAGGAGTTCCCCGTCTTCTCCAGCTTCTGGCTGGAGCGGAGCCTCGAGGGCCTGATCGTCCACGCCCTGCTGGAGGGTCCGAGCGTCACCGGCGCCTACCGCATTGGCCACAAACGGGACGCGGGGAGGCTGGTCCAGTCGATCGAGTCGCGAGTATATTTCCGCGCGCCGGTCCGCCGCTTAGGCGTCGCGCCCCTGACCAGCATGTTCTGGTACAACCAGGGCGACCACGCCCACGCCAGCGACTGGCGCCCGCAGATTCACGACTCTGACGGGCTGTCGATGTGGACCGGCGGTGGCGAACGGAT
>CAIQDO010000454.1 GCA_903870555.1 uncultured Caulobacteraceae bacterium | reverse complement strand
GGGGTGGTCAAGACCTTGAGATAGGCGACGACGTCGACGCGGTCCTTCGAGCTTTCGAGACCGGCGAAGGTCATTTTTGTTCCGGAAACCACGGCGCGGGGATTGTTGATCCACTTGTCGATCCTCTCGGCGTCCCAGGCGTAGCCCAGCGCCTTGACGCCGTCGCTGTATACGAAACCGGGCAGGCTGCCCGCCTTGCGGCCGAACACGCCATAGAGATTAGGCCCCACGGCCGATTCGCCCCCGGCGACAGCCGTATGGCACGACTTGCACAGGGCGAATTTCGCCTGGCCGTTCTCGAGATCGGCGGTCTGATAGGCCGCGGGCAGGGCGGCGAGGATCGCCTTCTTCGCCGCGTCGGTGGGCGGGGCCGCAGTCGGCGCCGGCCCTGCAGCAGACCCCGGCCCAGCCGTGTCGGCCTGGCCCGAGGACTTCGAACAGCCCGAAAGGGCCAGGATGGCCCCCATAGCGATGACGATCGACAATGCAACCCGCATGAAAAACCCTCCTAAAGCCAGCGGCGCGGAAACTAGCGGGAACATCCGCGGTTGCAATGACCCGGGCGCGTGTCCGCGCTATGATCCTGCGTCATGGATGCTCCCCGCAAACGCGATCCCTGGTGGCTCCACGCCGCCGAGGGCGAGATTGCCGAGAAGGCCGCGCGCGCGAGCGGTCCCGGAGGGCAGAACGTCAACAAGACCAGCACCGCGATAGAACTGCGCTTTGATGTCCGCAACTCGCCCTCGCTGCCGGAGGACGTCAAGGCGCGCCTTGAGGGGCTCGCCGGGAGCCGCCTCACCCAGGACGGCGTGCTGGTGCTGTTCGCCCAGGAATATCGGTCGCAGGAAATGAACCGCCAGGCGGCGCGGGAACGGCTGCTCGACCTGCTGCGACAGGCTGCGGTGCGACCCAAGACCCGGCGTCCGACTCGGCCGACGCTGGCGTCGAAGATCCGCCGCCTCGACGGCAAGACCCGGCGGTCGGGCGTCAAGGGTTTGCGCGGCAGGCCGTCTCACGAGGACTGAGCGTGCTTCCTACCGTCGGCGGCGCAACTCGCGCGTGATCGCCTCGTCTAGCGACTGTAGGAATCTCGAGCGGTCGGCCTTGCCGAACGGTGGCGGCCCACCGGTGATCGCCCCGGTTGAGCGGATCTGCTCCATGATCGCCCGCTGGGCGATGGCCGAGCCGATGGAGTCGCGGGTGAATGCCCGCCCGTTGGGCGCGATCGCCGCCGCGCCCTTGGCCAGGGCCCGTTCGGCCAGGGGAATGTCGTTGGTGATCACCACATCTCCGGTCGTTGCATGTTCGGCAATCCAGTCGTCGGCCACGTCGGGGCCCGCCGACACGATCACCCGTTCGATCCGCGGATGTGCGGGGATGGCCATGAAGGCGTTGGACACCACAAACGTCTTCAGGCCGTAGCGTTGCGCGACCTTGTAAACCTCGTCCTTTACCGGGCAGGCGTCGGCGTCGATGAACAGGATTATGGCGGCGGGCTGGTTTGCGGTGGTCATGGGCATGATGTACAGGAAATGGCGAGTGTTTGGCCGGGGCTCCGGACGTCATTTGCCATTGAAAGCGTGCCCGTGCCGAGTACCGTTTCCCCAACCGACCTCACCCAGAGCGTGACGCTCAGCGTCATCAACGCCTTCGCGCGGTCGAAGGCCAACGAACAGCCCTATCGTCACTGGCTGCTCACGGACGTGCTGCCATCGGGCCTGACCGACGCCTTGCGCGCCTTGCCGTTCGCCGCGCCCGACCTTGGCGGGGTGTCTGGAAAGCGCGAGCTGCACAATGATCAAAGGACTTATTTCGATGTCGCCGCAAACCTGCGGTTCGACGAATGCGCCGCCATCGCCGACGCCTTCCAATCGACGCGGGTCTGCCTGGCGATCCAGGCGGCGACCGGGGCTGACCTTTCGGAAACCTATGTGCGGCTCGAATATGCCCAGGATGTCGACGGTTTCTGGCTCGAGCCTCACACGGACCTGGGGGTCAAGCGCTTCACCATGTTGATCTATCTGCCTGAATCCCAAGACCAGGCCGACCTTGGCACCGATATTTACAGCGCCCCAGGTATTTGGGCGAAACGGTCGCCGTTCGCCGACAACGCCGCCCTTGTGTTCGTGCCCGGGTCCGACACCTGGCACGGCCTGGCGGCGCGCCGGATCACGGGCGTGCGCCGGTCGATCATCATGAACTACGTCACCGCGGAATGGCGGGCCCGGGACCAACTGGCCCAACCGGACCGGCCAGTGCTCGTTGAAGAAGAAGGCCTCTGACGGCCGCGGCCGCTTGGACCGTTGCATTGACGGGCGGCGGAGCGGCGAGCGGCGCCGGGTCGCCCGTAAAGCGGCGGACCAGGCCGGCAACCTCCAGTCGCCGCAGGAATCCTGCGTGGCGGGCGAGCGCGAGGTCGAACACCTCGACCGGCGCCGGCGCCGAGACCGCTTCCGACACCATCGAGACGCTGTCGCCGGTCACGACCAGCCGATCCGACAGCGCCAGGATGCCCCGATAGGGATTGAGGCCTTCCATATCCCACAGGAACACCCGAGGATCTCGGCCCAGGACCTCGGCGAACATCGACCGAACCGCATCTGGCGTTCGGCGTGAGGGCGTGATCGCCAGTCCGCCCCCGGTTGCCGCGCGAAGCCGACTGATCCCCTCCAGCAGTCTGCGGCCATCGGCGACCGTGAATCGGCGGCGATTGGCGTCTCCGCCGATCATCACGCCGATCAGAGGCCGGCCCAGGCGGGAGAATCGATCGGACCAAAGCGCGGCCGCCTCGGCAAGATTGGCTTCGGTCAGGTCGTGCAAGGCCGTCGCGACCTTGATGACGTTGGGACCCGCGGCGATGCGGTCGTGGTCCATGGCGATCACCAGATCGAAGGCGGATGGATCGATTCGCGGATCCTGGACGTGGACGGCGAGGGTTCCGCCGCCGCTGGCCTTGCGGATAGCCACCGCCCGTGCCACCGACCTTCTGCCGCAACTGATGAGAACATCCGGCCACGGCGGCGTCAGGCTTTCGATCTCCATCGATAGGCGCGGCCAAGAAAAAGTCCCGGTCCGGCTTAGCACCTTCTCCACAACCTCGTCGGCCACGGCCTCGGCCAAGCCTCGCGCCTGAGTGCGCATGCCAGCTTCGCCTGTCGTTAGCGCCCAGGCGGTAAGAGTCATGAGGGGAGGACTCAAGGCCGGTATGGCCATGGCGAAAGGGAAGGACGGCGCCGGCTGCAGGATTCGAACCCGCGACCTTCGCTTTACAAAAGCGCTGCTCTACCAACTGAGCTAAGCCGGCTGACCGAACCCGCTTATGCCGCAGCGCGCCCCCGAATGGCAACGTCTATTGGGAAAACACGCCTGTCGGGCCTATATGCGCCGCCATGTCCCGTATTCTGATCACCTCCGCCCTGCCTTACATCAACGGCGTCAAGCACCTGGGCAATCTCGCCGGCTCGATGCTGCCGGCGGATGTCTACGCCCGGTTCCAGCGCGCCCGCGGCGTGGATGTGCTCTACATCTGCGCCACCGACGAACATGGCACGCCGGCGGAACTGGCGGCAGCGGCGGCTGACCAGGACGTGTTCGCCTATTGCGAGGAACAGCACCGCCTGCAGCACGATATCGGTCGCCGCTTCGGCCTGTCCTGGGATTGGTTCGGCCGGTCGTCCTCGCCGCAGAACGCCCGGTTGACGCAGCACTTCGCCGAAGTGCTTGAGGATCAAGGCCTGATCGAGGAGCGAACGGACAAGCTTGTCTACTCGCTGGAGGACCGACGCTTCCTGCCGGATCGCTATATCGAAGGAACCTGTCCGATCTGCGGCTACGAGAAGGCGAGGGGAGACCAGTGCGACAATTGCAACTCCCTTCTCGACCCAATCGACCTCAAGAATCCCTATTCCGTGATCTCCGGCTCGCGTGACCTGGAGGTGCGCGAGACCCGCCACCTCTATTTGCTGCAGTCGAAACTTCAGGGCCGAATCCGGTCCTGGGTTGATTCCAGGGCTGAATTCTCGGCGCTCGCCCGCTCGATCGCCAACAAGCACCTCGACGAAGGCCTGATCGACCGCGGCATCACCCGGGATCTTGCCTGGGGCGTTCCTGTCATGCGCGGCGGCCAGCCCCGGACCGGCTTCGAGACCAAAGTGTTCTACGTCTGGTTCGACGCGCCGATCGAATACATCGCGGCCACCGAGGAATGGGCGGACGCCTCCGCCTCCGGGGCCGACTGGCGCTCATGGTGGCGGCTCGACCAGGGGGCCGATGATGTGCGCTACGTCGAGTTCATGGGTAAGGACAACGTCGCCTTCCACACTGTCAGCTTCCCCGCCACGATCCTCGGATCCGGCGAGCCCTGGAAGACGGTCGATCTGCTGAAGGCCTTCAACTGGCTCAATTGGTACGGCGGCAAGTTCTCCACATCCCAGGGCCGTGGCGTGTTCATGGACAGCGCGCTCGACATCCTGCCGCCCGACTGCTGGCGCTGGTACCTGACCGCCAACAGTCCCGAACATTCCGACAGCGCTTTTACCTGGGAACAGCTGACCGCAGCGGTGAACCGGGATCTGGCCGACGTGCTGGGCAATTTCGTCAACCGCATCCTCAAGTTCTGCGAGGCGCGATTCGGCGGCGTGATCCCCGAGGGGGGCGAGGCCAGACCGCTGGAACTCGCCCTGTACGAAAGCGTTTCTGCACGCGTCGCCGACCTGACCCAACAGTTCGAGGCGATCGAGGTCCGCAAGAGCGCCCAGGCGCTGCGCGGGTTGTGGGTGTTGGGCAACGAATACCTGCAGGAAGCCGCCCCGTGGACCGCAATCAAGACCGATCCCGAGCGAGCCGCGGTGATTGTTCGCACCGCCATCAATCTGGTGGGCCTGTACGCCCGCCTCAGCGCCCCGGTGATCCCGTTTGCCGCCGAGGCCATGGCCTACGCCGTCGGCGAAGCCTGGCCACCCACCTGGCCCGGCGTCGACGCCGCCTTGGAACTCTCGCGCCTGCCGGCCGGCGGGCGCGTCACCGTCCCACCCGTTCTTTTCAAGAAGATCGAGGAGGTCGATCTCGTCGCGTGGACCGAGCGGTTCGGGGGGGCGGATTGAGCGGAGGCGCCGCCCCGGCCCTTTGACTTTGGTGTCAACGCCTGCGGCTGGCCTCATAGAGAGCCACCGCGGCGGCGGCCGACACGTTCAGGCTTTCAAAGCCCCCGGGCATGGGGATGTTTGCCAGGGCGTCGCAATGCTCGCGCACCAGACGGCGGACACCTTCCCCTTCGGCCCCAAGCACCAGCACCGTCGGCGACCCGTCCAGTACGTCCGCCAGGGCGTCCTTGGCCTCGCCATCCAGGGCCACGGCGCGCCAGCCGAGGGTTTCCAGCCGTTCCAGGGCGCGCGACAAATTGACTTCCCGCGCGTGAGGCAAGCGATCGATGGCGCCGGCGGCGGCCTTGGCCAGGGCGCCGGTTAGCAGGGGCGCGTGGCGATCCTGGACGATCACCCCACGGGCGCCGAACGCCGCGGCGCTGCGAAAGATCGCCCCAACATTCTGCGGATCCGTCACTTGGTCGAGCATGACAAGGAAGCCGCGCGCATCGGCGGCGAGGTCGTCGAGGTCGACGGGCTCCAGTGGCGGGGTCCGCAGGCCGACGCCCTGATGGACGGCCCCGGGGGGCAGAATCTGGGTGATGGCGGCCGATTCGGCGATCTCGACCGTCAGGCCGCCTCCGAATTTCGCCTGCAGCGCGCGTGCGCGATCGGGCGACGCCACCAGCCGCTTCACGGGCGGGCGGGCGGGATTTTCCAGCGCGGCGAGCACGGTATGCCAGCCCCACAGCCATTCCGCGCGCGCGTCCTCAAGGCGTTTGCGATGACCCGTCCCGGCGGCGTGCGCGGGTCCTGCAGAGGTCTGTGGACGATCTGTCCGCCGGTCGTTGCGTTGAGGATTGGACGCCACTATAAGACGCGCTCCGTTTTTGGGGTCCCGAATGGGCTTCCGTCGGCGCTCCTAGCATGGTCTGGGAGATTCGTTCGGAAGCCTTTTCACGGATGACTCGGGCTCGTCCCGTTTTATCCGGGTTTTTAGGATGGTCTATCGTGAGCGCGTCGGGGGGAATGTCCCGAGTGGCAAAGGGGGCGGACTGTAAATCCGCTGGCGTACGCCTTCGTAGGTTCGAGTCCTACTTCCCCCACCACGCGCTAGCGTCAATACCCGCCGCCCAGGCGTCGGGCGCGGGTATAGCACAGTGGTAGTGCAGCAGCCTTCCAAGCTGAGGATGCGGGTTCGATTCCCGCTACCCGCTCCAACACATCAGGTCCCTGCCGAAAATGGGGGTGTGGTCCCCCTCCCGATCAATCAGATATGATCGCCCTCCATTGGAGAACGATATGCGGCTGTGGTTGGTCCTTGGCGCGTCGACCGCCGCCCTTGCAGGGACGATGGCCGCCGACGCCGCGCCGTCGGTGGAGATCCGTGCGGCCGCAGCCCGCGTTCAGGTGATTCCCGAATCGCGTTCGGATATCCAGGTCACCCTTGTTCGTGCCGATACTCGCCTGCCGATTCGGGTCCGCCGCTTGGGCGACAGGGTTTACATCACCGGGGATGTCGGCCATCGAATCCGAGGCTGCCTCGGCCCGGATGGCCACCCCGGCGTCGCGGTTTTCGGCCGCGGCGCAATTCCCTTTGATCAGCTTCCTCAGCTGGTCATTCGAACGCCAGCCGCTGTTCGACTTGTCGCCGGGGAGGCGGTTTTCGGCCAAATTGGCCGGGCCGCCAGCGTCGACTTTACCAATGAAGGCTGTGGCGATTGGGTGTTGGCCGACGTAACCGGGCGGCTGCGGCTCAATCAGGCGGGTTCGGGGGCCGCGAAGGCCGGCGCCGCGGGATCCAGCGACCTCAGCGTGGTGGGGACAGGCGGGATCTCCGTCGGGCGGATCGGCGGGGAACTGACGGCGGTTTCCAGCGGGGCGGGAGGTATTGTCGTGGCGGCCGTTTCCGGCAAGGTCGACGCCCGGGTGGGGGGATCAGGCGACATTGACCTAGCCTCCGGCTTCGCCGGCGACATGACCGTCTCTATCGCCGGTTCCGGAGCGGTTCGTTTCCGTGGGACGGCGAGGACGCTGCGCGCCTCGATCGCCGGAACAGGAGATATCAGTGTCGAACGCGTGACTGGGGAGGTCACGAGACAGGTGTTTGGCGCGGGGCGCGTTCGCATTGGGCCGCTTGTGGCTCCCGCCGCCAGCGCTTCTGTACGTCCCGCCCGTTGACGTCGAAGGCCTTCGCGAGTATCAGGCGCGCTCGTTTCGAGGCCCTCGGTCAGTTTGGCCCGATAAACGCGAAGTCCTGCGGGCGGATGGCCCGACGCGTCGAAAGCGCCCACAGCGTTTCGGCGCCGTTTCGTGTTTATCGGGTCGTCTGCGTTGAAGGTCCCGAAAAGCGAATGCCGACCCCAAGCCTCCGGAAGGGGGCTAGCCTGTTAGTCCAACGAAAGAGACAATGCCGACAGTCAACCAGTTGATCCGCAAGCCCCGCGTCAACAAGGTCGCACGCAACAAGGTTCCGGCCTTGAAGGGTTCGCCTCAGCGTCGTGGCGTTTGTACGCGCGTCTATACGGTGACGCCGAAGAAGCCCAACTCGGCCCTTCGGAAAGTCGCCAAGGTGCGCCTGACTTCCGGCATCGAAGCGGTGTGCTACATCCCTGGCGAAGGCCACAATCTACAGGAGCACTCTGTCGTCCTGATCCGCGGCGGTCGCGTCAAGGACTTGCCCGGCGTTCGCTATCACATTCTCCGGGGCGTCCTCGATACTCAGGGTGTCAAGGACCGCAAGCAGCGCCGTTCGCTCTATGGCGCCAAGCGCCCGAAATAAGGATTACATTACATGTCCCGCCGTCGCCGCGCAGAGAAGCGCGATGTTCTTCCCGACCCCAAGTTCGGAGACCTCGTTCTCACCAAGTTCATGAATTATGTCATGTATGAAGGTAAGAAGGCTGTCGCCGAAAACATCATCTACGGGGCCTTCGAACTGATCGAGACGAAGCGTCGCGACCAGGGTCCGTTGGAAACCTTCCACGCCGCGCTCGAAAACGTTTCGCCTTCGGTCGAAGTGCGGTCCCGCCGGGTCGGCGGCGCCACCTATCAGGTGCCGGTCGAAGTCCGTCCGGATCGTCGTCGCGCCTTGGCCATCCGTTGGCTGGTCAGCGCGGCGCGCAAGCGTGGGGAAAACACCATGACCGAGAAGCTGGCCGGTGAATTGCTCGACGCCTCGAACAACCGTGGCTCGGCCGTGAAGAAGCGTGAAGACACCCACAAAATGGCCGAAGCCAACCGGGCCTTCTCGCATTATCGCTGGTAGTCACCATATCGGTGGCGACACCGATTGGTTTCTTCCATCGCAGACCCTTCTCGGCGCGGGCGGTTTGAGATAGACCGCGCGCGCCTTTGGCCGAGTCCCTGATTAAAACCCCTTTCGTAGAACGCGTGTCATGCCCCGCACCACTCCCATCGCTGACTACCGAAATTTCGGCATCATGGCCCACATTGATGCCGGGAAGACGACGACCACTGAGCGGATTCTCTATTACACCGGCAAGAGCCACAAGATCGGCGAGGTGCACGATGGCGCCGCGACGATGGACTGGATGGAGCAGGAACAGGAACGAGGGATCACCATCACCTCGGCCGCCACCACCGCCATGTGGAACGGAAAGCGCCTGAACATCATCGACACCCCCGGGCACGTGGACTTCACCATCGAAGTCGAACGCTCGCTACGGGTTCTCGACGGCTGCGTCGCCGTGCTCGACGGCAACCAGGGCGTGGAGCCCCAGACCGAAACCGTCTGGCGGCAAGCTGATCGCTACGACGTGCCGCGCATCGTCTTCGTCAATAAGATGGACAAGATCGGCGCCGACTTCGAAAAATGCGTCGAATCCATTCGCGACCGCCTCGGCGTAAAGGCCGTGCCGATTCAGTTGCCGATCGGCTCTGAAGCGAGCCTGAAAGGCATTATCGACCTGGTCCGCATGAAGGCCGTCGTCTGGGAAAGCGAAGGCCTGGGCGCCAACTATCACGACGAAGAAATTCCGGCCGATCTCAAGAAGGCCGCGGATGAAGCGCGTCACCTACTGGTTGAAAGCTCGGTCGAACTCGACGACGACGCGATGGAAGCCTACCTCAACGGCGAAGAGCCGTCGGTGGAAGTGCTGAACAAGTGCCTTCGCAAGGCCGTTCTCACCGGCGCCTTCTATCCGGTGCTGTGCGGCTCGGCATTCAAGAACAAGGGCGTACAGCCGCTGCTCGACGCGGTCGTGGAATATCTACCGTCGCCGGTCGACATCCCGCCGACCCCCGGCCTCGACTACAAGACCGAGGAGCCCGTGGTTCGTAAGGCGTCCGACGACGAGCCGCTCGCCGTGCTCGCGTTCAAGATCATGGACGACCCCTTCGTCGGCTCGCTGACCTTTTGCCGCATCTATTCGGGCAAGCTGGAAAGCGGCATGGGCCTGCTGAACTCCTCGCGCGATCGCAAGGAGCGCGTCGGCCGCATGCTGCTGATGCACTCCAACAACCGCGAAGACATCAAGGAGGCCTATGCGGGCGATATCGTCGCCCTGGCCGGTTTGAAGGACACCCGCACCGGAGACACCCTGTGCGACCCCAACAAGTCGCCGATCCTGCTCGACAAGATGGACTTCCCCGAACCGGTCATCGAGATCGCCATCGAGCCGAAGTCAAAGGCCGACCAGGAAAAGCTGGGCGTCGCTCTCCAGAAGCTGGCCTCCGAGGATCCCACGTTCCGGGTGTCCACCGACCAGGAGTCGGGTCAGACCATTCTCAAGGGGATGGGCGAACTGCACCTCGACATCAAGGTCGACATTCTTCGCCGCACCTACAAGGTCGACGCCAACATCGGCCAACCGCAGGTCGCCTATCGCGAGACGCTCGGCAAGGCGACGGAGATCAACTACACCCACAAGAAGCAGACCGGCGGTTCGGGCCAGTTCGCCGAAGTGAAGATCCTGTTTGAACCGGTGGAAGCCGGCGTCGGCTATTCTTTCGAGAACAAGGTCGTCGGCGGTTCCGTGCCGCGGGAATTCGTTCCTGGCGTGGAAAAGGGCCTTCTGTCGGCTAAGGAAAACGGCCTTCTGGCCGGCTTCCCGGTGATCGACTTCAAGGCGACGCTGATCGACGGCAAGTACCACGACGTCGACTCCAGCGTTCTCGCCTTCGAAATCGCCGCCCGAGCGGCCTTCCGTGAACTGCGGTCCAAGGCGGCGCCGAAGCTGCTCGAACCGATCATGAAGGTGGAAGTCACGACCCCCGAGGACTACGTTGGCGATGTCATCGGCGACCTGAATTCGCGTCGTGGCATGATCCAGGGCACAGACCAGCGCGGCAACGCTCAGGTCATCATCGCCATGGTGCCCCTGGCCAATATGTTCGGCTATGTGAACAACCTGCGGTCGATGAGCCAGGGCCGCGCCAACTTCCATATGGAATATGACCACTACGAACCGGTGCCGCAGGTGGTGGCCGACGAAGTGGTCAAAAAGTACGCTTAGAGATATCCACCCCCTAACCTGTCACAATAAGCCCATTGAGGGCTGGAGCTTGAAAAATGGGTAAAGCGAAGTTCGAACGGAACAAGCCGCACTGCAATATCGGCACGATCGGCCACGTCGACCATGGGAAGACGACGCTGACCGCCGCCATCACCATGATCCTGGCCAAGAGCGGCGGTGCGACGGCGATGAAGTACGCCGACATCGACGCGGCGCCGGAAGAAAAGGCCCGCGGCATCACCATCAACACGGCCCACGTGGAATATGAGACGGTCAACCGTCACTATGCCCACGTCGACTGCCCCGGCCACGCCGACTATGTGAAGAACATGATCACCGGCGCGGCGCAGATGGACGGCGCGATCCTGGTGGTGTCCGCCGCCGACGGGCCGATGCCTCAGACCCGCGAGCACATCCTGCTCGCCCGTCAGGTTGGCGTTCCGGCCCTGGTGGTGTTCATGAACAAGGTCGACCTGGTCGATGACGAGGAATTGATCGAACTCGTGGAAATGGAAGTGCGCGAGCTGCTTTCCAGCTACGAATTCCCCGGCGACGACATCCCGATCATCAAGGGCTCGGCCGTGGCCGCTGTTGAAGGCAAGAACCCGGACATCGGCGAGAACGCGATTCTTGAATTGATGGCCGCCGTCGACGCCTACATCCCCCAACCCGACCGTCCGGTTGACCTTCCCTTCCTGATGCCGGTGGAAGACGTGTTCTCCATCTCCGGCCGCGGCACCGTGGTCACGGGCCGGGTTGAACGCGGCATCGTCAAGGTCGGCGAGGAAGTCGAGATCGTCGGCATCCGTCCGGTCCAGAAGACCGTCTGCACCGGCGTCGAAATGTTCCGCAAGCTGCTCGACCAGGGTCAGGCCGGCGACAACGTCGGCGTGCTGCTGCGTGGCACCAAGCGTGAAGATGTCGAGCGTGGCCAGGTGCTCTGCAAGCCGGGCACGATCACCCCGCACACCAAGTTCGTGGCCGAAGCCTACATCCTCACCAAGGAAGAAGGCGGTCGTCACACGCCGTTCTTCACCAACTATCGGCCCCAGTTCTATTTCCGCACGACCGACGTGACCGGCATCATTCGGTTGAAGGAAGGCGTGGAAATGATCATGCCCGGCGACAACGCCGAGCTGGACATCGAGCTGATCACCCCGATCGCGATGGAAGAGCGCCTGCGCTTCGCCATTCGGGAAGGCGGCCGGACCGTCGGTTCGGGCGTCGTTACGAAGATCGTCGAGTAGGTTCAGCGCTTGATGACGCATGCCGCCCCTGTTAAGGGACGCATTCTGCGGCAATGAGCCAGACGCGCCGGCGGGCAGCTTTGCTCTCCGGCGCGTTCCTCATTTTTGAGCCGGGATGTCGCCAGACGTCCAGGGTTCGCCGTTTCTAGGAGTGTAGCTCAGCTGGTAGAGCATCGGTCTCCAAAACCGAGGGTCGTGGGTTCGAGTCCCCCCACTCCTGCCAATTTCGTTAGCCGAAGCCGGTCCGGGCGATGTCGCCCGGGTCCAAGAGAGAGTTGAGAGGCCGCCGATGGCCAAGGGTCAGAATATCGTTCAGGGCGGGGGAGGGCGCAAACCACCTGTGGTCGCCCCGCGGCCATCCGCCTCGCCGGCGCCCGCGGCGCCCGCCAAAAAACGGGTTGGCCCTGTCCAGTTTCTTCGGGAAGTGCGCGCCGAGGCGCGCAAGGTCACCTGGACAAGTTGGAAGGAAACCTGGATCACCTCGATCATGGTCGGCATCATGGTGGTCGCAACCGCCATTTTCTTCTTTGGGGTCGACTGGATCCTCGGCTTGGGGATCAGCGCCATTCTCAAGCTGGCGAATGCGGAGTAGTTTGAGTCCGATGTCCGACGTCATTTCCCCCGATACGAGCCACCATAAGTGGTACATCGTCCACGCCTACTCGAATTTCGAGAAGAAGGTGGCCGACAGCATCCGCGAGCAAGCCCACAACCAAGGGCTCGACGACGCCTTCTCTGAAATCCTGGTTCCGACCGAGGATGTCGTCGAGATCCGTCGCGGCCGCAAGATCAACGCCGAGCGTAAGTTCTTTCCCGGTTACGTGCTCGTGAAGATGGATCTCTCCGACGAAGCCTATCACCTGGTGAAAAACACGCCGAAAGTGACCGGATTTCTCGGCTCCGGGTCCAAGCCGATGCCAGTTTCGGAAAAGGAAGTGGCGCGAATCATCGGCGCCATCGAGGAAGGCGTCGAGCGGCCGAAGCCCACCATCACCTTTGAGATCGGCGAGGCCGTCCGGGTTATCGATGGCCCGTTCGCCAGCTTCAACGGCTCGGTGGAACAGGTCGACGAAGATCGCGCTCGCCTTCGGGTCACGGTTTCGATCTTTGGCCGGGCCACTCCGGTCGAACTCGAATACGCCCAGGTGGAAAAAACCACCTAGGCGATCCTATCGCCGCCCGATGGTGGGCGGTGAAATCCGTGGGAGGGTCGCCAACCCGCACCACGGCTCAATCAAAGCCGCCCGTCGGCGAATGAGGAGATCATGGCTAAAAAGATACTGGGTTACATCAAGCTGCAGGTGAAGGCCGGGTCCGCGACCCCGTCGCCGCCGATCGGGCCGGCCCTTGGCCAGCGCGGCGTCAATATCATGGGCTTCTGCAAGGAGTTCAACGCCCGGACCGAAAGCATGGTCAAGGGCACGCCCCTGCCGACAGTGATCACGGTCTATCAGGACAAGAGCTTCACTTTCATCACCAAGACCCCGCCGGCGACCCACTACCTCAAGGAGGCGGTCGGCATCAAATCGGGCGCCAACAAGACCGGTCGGGAGACCGTTGGCAGCATCACCCGTGACCAGCTCCGCGAGATCGCCGAAAAGAAGATGAAGGACCTGAACGCCAACGATATCGAGGCCGCGGCCCGCATCATCGAAGGCTCCGCCAAGGCCATGGGCCTGAAGATCGTGGAGGCCTGAGACTCATGACCAAGCAAGCCAAGAGAATCAAAGCCTGGACGGGCGATCGTCTCGCTATCCATGAGGTTTCCGCCGCCTTGACGCTGGTCAAGGCCAACGCCAAGGCCAAGTTTGACGAAAGCGTTGAGATTGCTGTGAATCTCGGCGTCGATC
>CAIQDO010000453.1 GCA_903870555.1 uncultured Caulobacteraceae bacterium | reverse complement strand
GCGGAGATCGAGACCCGGGTGCCCGAAGGCGCCGGTCGCATCGCCGCCCTGCTGGCCTCGCGCCGCGACGCCCTTAGGGCGGCGTTCCCGGACCTGCCCGCCCGACGGGGTTTCCTGAGGGCGCTCCTCGCCGGCCCGGCGACAGCCGCCGCGGAGGCTGGAGACATCGCGGCGGCCGGGCGACTGCTCGACGCGGCCCTCGTCGCCGGCTGGTCGGGGGTCGGGCGCGTGAGCCTGATCGACGCGCCGGCGTCGGCCGACCTGATCTCCGTGCGCGCCGTGCGGGCGCTGAACGTCGCTGATATCCTCGTCCCCGGCGACGGGAGCGCGGCGGTCGTCGCCGCCCACGGCCGGCGGGACGCCGAACGCTGGGCGTGGGCCGCCGAGGCCTGGGCGGCCATTCCCGAGGCGGTCGCAGCGGGCCGTCTGATCGCCGTGGCGGCGCGGTCGATCCCGCCGTCGGTCGGGGAAATCCTGGAGGCGCGCGGGATCACGGTGGACCGGCTGGCGCCGGCGCCCGCCGCGTGACCGTCCTCGGCCTCGGCCCCGACGATCTGGCCGCGGTGACCCTGTCGCTGAAGGTGGCGACGGCGGCCACCCTTGGCGGGCTGCCTATCGCCCTGGGCATCGCCTGGGCCCTGGCCCGAGGCCGTTTTCCAGGCCGCTCACTGCTCGACGCCGTGACCCACCTGCCGCTGGTGCTGCCGCCGGTCGCAACCGGCTACGCGCTGCTGATGCTGTTGGGGCGGCGCGGCCTGGTCGGTCAGCCCCTCGCCGCCCTTGGCGTCGTGTTCGCCTTCCGTTGGACAGGGGCGGCCCTTGCCGCAGCGGTGATGGCCTTTCCCCTGATGGTGCGCCCGATGCGCCAGGCAATCGAGGCCGTCGACGCCGAGCCGCTGGAGGCGGCGCGCACGCTCGGCGCGGGGCCGTGGACGCGATTCCTCCGCATCATCCTGCCTCTCGCCGCTCCAGGCGTCGTCGCGGGAGCCGTGCTTGGATTCGCCAAGGCCCTCGGCGAATTCGGGGCGACCATCACCTTCGTCGCCGCCATCCCGGGCGAGACCCTGACCCTGCCCACCGACATCTACGAGGCCACCCAGAGCGCCGGAGGTGAGGGCCGGGCCCTCACCCTGTGCCTGATCGCCGGCGCCATCGCCCTGGGGGCGATCCTGGCCTCGGAAGCCCTCAGACGTCGATCGCCCGGCCCCGGGTCTCGGGCAGGAGAAAGGGAAGGGTGATGGCGCTGATCGCGGCGAAGACGATCGGGTACCAAAGGCCGGCGTAGATGTTGCCGGTGGCGGTGACGATGGCGAAGGCCGTGACCGGTACGAAGCCGCCGACCCAGCCGGTGCCGACATGATAGGGCAGAGACATGGCCGTGTAGCGGATCCGCATCGGAAACAGCTCGACCAGCGTGGTGGCGATCGGCCCGAACAGGGCCGTGGCCGCCACGGCGAAAATCATCATGACCCCGAACAGACCGGGCAGGTTGATACGCGCCGGATCGGCCGACGCGGGATAGCCCGCGGAGGACAGGGCGTGGGCGAGCGCACCCTTGACCTGGGTGTTGGCCGCCTTCAGCGCCGGGGCGGACAGGCCGCCGCCCTCGACCGACGGTACGACAACGCCCCCGACCCTGATCACCGCGAGGGCGCCCGCGGGCGCCGTCTGGTTGGCGTAGGAGACGCCGGCGTTGGCCAGCAGGCTCTTGGCGATGTCGCAGGAGGTGGCGAACTTGCCCTTGCCGGTGATGTCGAATTGAAGGGAGCAACGGGCGGGATCGGCCACGACGACCACCGGCGTGCGGGTCTGGGCCGCCTCCAAGGCCGGGTTGGCCATGCGGGCCAAACCGTGAAAACCCGGGAAGAAGGCCGCCAGCGCCAGGCACATGCCGAACCACATCACCCACTTGCGGCCGACCCGATCCGAAATCCACGCGAACAGCACATAGAGGGGGGCGCTGGCGGCGGTCACCGCCATCAGCAGGCCGGTGCCCGTGACGGGATCGACCTTCATGAACCGCTCAAGGAAGACCTGCTCGGTGTAGAAGAACACCGTGTACCAGATGGCGCCCTGGGCGCTCATCATGGTGACCAGGGCGATCAGCACCAGTTTCAGGTTCGGCCAGTTGCCGAAGGCCTCGGCGTAGGGGGCCTTGGCGTGGTTGTCCGCCTCCTTCAGGGCCACGAAGCTCGGGCTCTCGGTGAGCTTCATCCGCATCCAGATCGAGATGGCCAGCAGACCCGCCGACAGCAGGAAGGGTATCCGCCAGCCGGCCATCCAGCCCGAGGCGGTGAAGCCAGGCTCGCCCATGGCGGTGCGGGTGAGGAAGACCACGGTGAGGGCGATCACCAGGCCGGGCGCCGCGGCGGCCTGAACGAAGCTCGTGGCCAGTCCGCGATGATTGGGGCGGGCGTGCTCGGCGACGTAGATCGCGGCGCCGCCATACTGGCCGCCCAGGGCCGTGCCCTGGATGATGCGCATCAGGATCAACAGGATCGGCGCGATCGGGCCGGCCTGGGCGTAGGTGGGCAAAAGGCCGATGCCCACCGTCGCAGCCCCCATCATCGTCACGGTGATCAGGAACGCGCCTTTCCGTCCAACCTGATCGCCGACCCGCCCGAAGATCAGCGCCCCGAGCGGCCGGAAGAAGAAGCCCGCGCCGAACAGGCCCAACGCCGCCAGAAGTCCGGCGGTGGGGTCCAGGGCGGTGAAGAAGTTCTTGGCGATCACCGGCGCCAGGGTGCCGAAGACGAAGAAGTCGTACCACTCGAACGTCGTGCTCAACGCGGAGGCGACGATCACCGTCAGCAGGGGCGTGACGACATGCGGCGTGTCGGCGGAGGTGTCCTGTCCGGCCATGTCAGAAGGCGTTCTCGCCGGTGATGGCGCGGCCGAGGATCAGGGCGTGGACGTCGTGGGCGCCCTCATAGGTGTTCACCGTCTCAAGGTTCGCCGCGTGCCGCATGACATGATAGTGGCCGCTGATGCCGTTGCCGCCGTGCATGTCGCGGGCGACCCGGGCGATATCGAGCGCCTTGCCGCAGTTGTTGCGCTTCATCAGGCTGATGGCCTCGGGAACCCAGGCCCCCTGGTCGATCAGCCGGCCGAGCGCCAAAGCGCCCTCGAACCCCAGGGCGATTTCGGTGACCATGTCGGCCAGCTTCTTCTGAACCAGTTGCCGCGAGGACAGTGGCTTGCCGAACACCGATCGCGAGGCGACGTAGTCGCGCGCGGCGTGCAGGCAGAATTCGGCGGCGCCCATGGCGCCCCAGGCGATGCCATAACGGGCCTTGTTGAGGCAGGAGAACGGGCCGCGCAGGCCCTTGACGTTCGGCAGGATGGCGTCCTCGGCGACGAACACGTCCGCCAGCGAGATCTCGCCGGTGACCGAGGCCCGCAGAGACAGCTTGTTGTCGATCCGGGGGGTGGTGAAGCCTTCCGCGCCGCGGTCCACCAGGAAGCCGCGGATCACGCCATCGAGCTTGGCCCACACCAGCGCGACGTCGGCGATCGGGGCGTTGGTGATCCACATCTTGGCGCCGTTCAGCACGAATCCGCCCTGGACGGCCTTGGCGACGGTGCGCATCGACGCGGGGTCGGAACCGCCATCGGCCTCGGTCAGGCCGAAACAGCCGACGATCTCGCCCCGGGCCATGCCGGGCAGATACTTCATCCGCTGGGCTTCCGAGCCGAAGGCGTGGATCGGGTACATCACGAGCGACGACTGCACGCTCATCGCCGAGCGGTAGCCGCTGTCGACCGCCTCGATTTCCCGGGCGATCAGGCCATAGGCGACATGATTCACGCCTGCGCAGCCGTAGGTTTCGGGCAGGGTGGCGCCGAGAAAGCCCAGGGCGCCCATCTCGGTCATGATCTCGCGATCGAACCGCTCGTCGGCAAAGGCGCTGACCACCCGCGGCAGCAGCTTCTCGCGGGCATAGGATCGCGCGGAAGCGGCGACCATGCGCTCGTCTTCCGACAGGCGGGACTCGAGGTCGAGGGGGTCTTCCCAGCGGAAGGTCTTGGCGATGTCGCCGGCGTCCAGAGCCATATGTCGAGAGTCTCCCGTGCTTGCACTGGTCTTATGGCGCGGAGACAGGCGTTCGCAAAGCCGTCGCCGGCCGGAGGACGGCGCCAAACCGTCACGCAAGCCTGCTAGGCGAGACGCGGAGGCGCCAGGTCCGGCCAGCCTCAGGGTTTCCAGACGGGTGTCGGCGATGATTTCATGGTTTGGGGGCTTGCGGGCCATGACGGCTGCGCTCGCTCTG
>CAIQDO010000452.1 GCA_903870555.1 uncultured Caulobacteraceae bacterium | reverse complement strand
CTCCCGCGGCGCCCGCCGCCGCGCCGGCCAAGACCCCGGCCTGAGCCGTTGATGCGGCGCGCCTGCGTCGCGGCGATCGCGGCGCTGTTGACGGCGACGGCGACGGCGTCTGCCGCCACCGCCGCTCCGGCGCCCATGGCGGGAATCGGCTACCTGGCCGAGCTCGCCACGCCGCTGCCCTACCCCTATGACACCGCCGCCGACGCCCAGGCGCAGGTGGCGGCGGCGCGCGCCCGGGCCCGCGCCCGAGGCAAGCTGCTGCTGATCGACCTTGGCGGCAACTGGTGCGCCGATTGCCGCATCCTGGCCGCGGTGATGCGTCTTCCCGCCGTCGCCGCCTTCGTCGACGCTCATTATGAGGTCGTCACGGTCGACATCGGCCGGATGGACCGCAACCTCGACATCCCCGCCCGCTGGGGCGTTGGCCGGCTGGCTGGCGTTCCGAGCCTGCTGGTGATCGACCGCAAAGACCGGCTGGTCGACGCCGGACACGTCGAGGCCCTGGCAGACGCCCGGTCGATGACCCCCCAGGCCCTGGCCGATTGGCTGGCCCGCTGGACCGACTAGATCGGGTTACTTTTTCGGCGCGCGCCCGACCTGGGCCTCGCCCATGGTGACGATGAATCCGGCGGCCAGGTCGAGCAGCACCATCAGGGTGATCAGGAAGAAGGTCGAGGTGGCGAAGGCCGGCGCCAGCAGCATGGCCGTCAGGCAGGTGACGAACAGCCCGATCGACAGGGCGTGGTTGGCGATGGCGATGCGCCGGTCGCCGATGCCCTTGAGCAGCTCGATGAAGGTGACCACCAGGGCCACGGCCAGCAGCAGGTCGGCGGCGCTCACCGGCCACATTCCGCCACCGCTGGTGGCGAAGCTGAACAGGGGGTGGGTCAGCCGCCCGTTGCAGCCGGCGCTGAACAGCCCCCCGCCAAGGGTCAGGGCCAGGACCGCATAGGCGGCCACGGGCAGGATCAGCAGGGGAATCGCCGCCAGCATGAGATCAGGTTAGGCCCGTTCCGGCGGCGCGGGAAGCGTCGCCTCCTCGACCCCGCCGGTGGGTCGCGCCCGGGCGTTCAGCCACATCACGCCGGCCAGGTCGAACAGCGCCACGCCGAGGCGGCCGAGGTTGGTGTATTTCGACTGGCCGCTCTCGCGCGGGCGGTGCCCGACCGGCTCGAACCGCACCTCGAAACCTTCGCGCAGCATCAGGGCCGGCAGATAACGGTGCAGGTGATCGAAATAGGGCAGGGCCAGGAACGCCTCGCGGCGGAAGGCCTTCAGCCCGCAGCCGGTGTCGGCCGCCTTGTCGCGCAGCATCCGCCGACGCACGCCGTTGGCTGCCCGCGACGCCCACTTCTTGGCCTGGGAATCCTGCCGCTTCCGCCGTTCGCCGGCGATCATGGCGACTTCGGGGCCGGCGTCCCGCAGGGCGGCGACCAGGCGGGGAGCGTCGGCGGGGTCGTTCTGCCCGTCACCGTCCAGGGTCACCACCAACGGCGCGCGGGCGGCCAGGACGCCCGTGCGGATGGCCCGGCTCTGGCCGGCGTTGCGCCTGTGGCCCATCACTCGCAGCCCCGGCAGGCGGCCGGACAAGGCGGTCAGCCGGGCGCGGGTGTCGTCGCCGCTGGCGTCGTCGACGAACACCATCTCATGCCGCCAGCCGGCGAAGGCGGTCGAAATCTCCAGGGCCAGGGTTTCCACCGCCCCGGCCTCGTTGAAGACGGGAACGACGATGGAGATTTCGGGCGTGGGCGCGGATCGGGCGGTCATGGCTCTCCCATAGCGCAAAATCCTGAAGGTGGGGCCGGTCGCCGCGACCGACCGGATCATGGTAGCTAAGCGGAATGACGACCGAGACCCGACTCGACCGCTGGGGCGCGGGCTGGCGCGGCCCTTTGCTGGCCGCCTTGCTGGCCCTGGTCGCGGCCCTGCCGGGGGTCGTGCGCCTGCCGCCCCTGGATCGCGACGAATCGCGGTTCGCCGAGGCCTCGGCCCAGATGCTCGAGACTGGCGATATCGTCACCATCTGGTTCCAGGACACGCCCCGGTTCAAGAAACCGGTGGGGATCTACTGGCTGCAGGCCGCGGCGGTGCAGACCCTGTCGCAGGTCGAGGACCGGGCGATCTGGGCCTACCGCATGCCGTCCCTGCTGGGGGCCATGCTGGCCGCCGCCGCCTGCGCCTGGGGTGCGGCGGCGTTCCTGCGACCCGGCTCGGCGTTGATCGCCGGTGGCCTGTTGGGAAGCAGCTTCATGCTGTCGACCGAGGCGGCCATCGCCGCCACCGATGCGGCCCTGTGTGGAGCGACCACCCTGGCCATGGCGGCGCTGGCGCGGATCTATCTGGCCGATCATGGCGGTCCCGCCCCGGGGCGTCAGACCCGGCTGCTGTTCTGGCTCGCCCTGGCGGCGACGGTGATGCTGAAGGGGCCGATCGGGCCGATGGTTGTCCTCCTGACCGCGTTGTCGCTGGGCCTGTGGGATCGCCGCTGGGCCTGGCTGGGCCGGCTCGGCTGGAGCTGGGGCGGGTTGATTCTGCTGGCCGTGGTCGGACCCTGGGCCCTGGCCATCACCGTGGCCACGGACGGGGCCTTCTGGGGCGCGGCGGTGGGCGGCGACCTCGCGCCCAAGCTGGCGGGCAGGGCCGAGGGTCACGGCGCCCCGCCGGGTTTCTATCTGCTGCTGGCGCCGCTGCTGCTGTTTCCGGCGACCCTGCTGTTTCCGGCCGGGGCCGTAGCCGCTTGGCGGGCCCGCGCCGAGCCCGCCGTCCGCTTCGCCCTGTGCTGGCTGATACCGAGCTGGCTGCTGTTCGAGGCGGCGCCGACCAAGCTGATTCACTACACCCTGCCGCTCTATGGCGCCTTGGCTTGGCTGATGGCTCGAAGCCTTGAGGGCGTCCTCGCCGCGGACGGACGCATCGTCCGCGGCCTTGGGGCGGGTTTGACCCTTCTTGCCGCTGCCGCCTTCGCCGGTGCGGGCTTCTGGGCCATGACCCGGCTCGGAGACGCCTCGGGTCTGTCCTGGGCAGTGGTCGCCGCCCTGTTGTTTGTCGCCGCGGGCGTCGGCGGCGCGATCCTGCTTTGGCGGCGACGGCCCGCGGCGGCCTGCGTCGCCGCGGCCGTTCTGGCGGCGCTCGGTCACGGCGCCCTGGCGGGTGGCCTGGCCCCGGCGCTTCATCCCCTGTGGCTGTCGAGCGCCACCGCGCGGATGCTGACCGCCGCCGGCGCCTCGCCCTGGCAGGGGGTCACGCCCGGGCCGGTGACGGTGGCGGGCTACGCCGAGCCGAGCCTGGTGTTCCTGCTGGGCGCCGACACCGAACTGGGCGACGCCGACGATGCGGCGGCGGCTATCGCCGCGGGCCGGCCGGCCATTGTCGCCGACTCTCAGGAGGTCGCCTTCCACGCCGCCCTGGCCAGCCACGCCGCCGTCGCCCGCCCGATCGGCGTGGTTTCGGGGCTCGACTATTCACGGGGACGGCGCGAAACCCTGCATCTCTACCGGCCCCCGCCGGTCCATCGCCACCGGAGGCGTCCATGAGCGGCCAGATCCTGCACATCGTCGAGGTCGGCGCGCGCGACGGCCTGCAGAACGAAAAGGCCATTCTCGACCCTGACGTGAAGGTCGAGTTTATCCGCCGGCTCGAGGCCTGCGGCGTTCGCCGGATCGAGGCGGTCAGCTTCGTCAATCCCCGCCGCGTGCCGCAGATGGCCGGCGCCGAAGAGATCATGGCCGCCCTGCCGCCCGAGCCCGGCCGGTCGCGCATCGGCCTGGTGCTCAACGAGAAGGGCTGGGACCGGGCGGTGGCCAGCGGCTGCGACGAGGCCAATGTGGTGGTCTGCGCCTCCGACGAATTCGGCATCCGCAACCAGGGCGCCACGTCGGACGATCAGGTCGCGACCTTGCGGACCATCGCCGCCCGCCGTCGCGAGAGCGGCGGACCCCCGATCTCGGTAACCATCTCCGTGGCCTTCGGATGCCCGTTCGAGGGCGAGGTGCCATTGTCCCGCGTCGTCGCCATCGCCGCCGCGGCGGCCGAGCTTGGCGTGACCGAACTGGCCTTGGCCGACACCATCGGCGCGGCCGATCCCTGGGCGGTGCGCGCCCGACTCGCCGCTGCGCGCGCGGCGGCCCCACACACGCCGTTAAGGGTTCATTTCCACGACACCCGCGGCGTGGGTCTGGCCAACGCCTTCGCCAGCGTCGAGGCGGGGGTAACCGTGCTGGATTCGAGTTGCGGCGGCCTCGGCGGCTGCCCCTTCGCTCCGGCGGCCACCGGCAACATCGCCACCGAGGATCTCGTGTGGATGCTCCACCGCGCCGGCTACCAGACCGGTATCGACCTTGCGGCGATGATTGACGCTGGCCGCTGGATCGGCGCGCGGATCGGCAAGGCCCCGGTGTCGTCCCTCAGCCGCGCCGGCGTCTTTCCGTAACTCAGGCCCCCAGGCCGTAGAGCACGGCAGCGCCGACGACGCAGGCGCCCAGCACCAGGAACACCGCTATATTGAGCCCGGTGAACAGGTTGGTCGAGAAGACCTCGCCGGCCCGCCGGTCCGACCGTTTGGCGGCGTTCGCGCGATCGGCCATGGCGCGGGCGCGGACGATATCGGCGGTGTTCAGCGACATGGCTGGTCCTCTTGGCGACCGGTGGGAGGGGCGAAGCGCAGGATGCTGGGGCTTTGTGACGCCAGCATTTCCGCCCGACTGCCGAGAGGTAACGAGGGCGGCGGACAAGTGTTCCGGCCCTTGCGTCTCGAGGTGCGCATCGTTAGGTTCCGCGCCTTCGCTCACCCGGACCTTAATCGGTGCGTTCCTCATGGAGAGGTGGCTGAGTGGTCGAAAGCACCGCACTCGAAATGCGGCGTGGGTGGAAGCCCACCGTGGGTTCGAATCCCACCCTCTCCGCCATCCTGCTTCGCCCACCGGGCTGCGCAGGATGAATCCTGATTTCTCATTCGAAGCAGGATGTCCTCCGTAACCTCGGCGGAGGAGAGATCGTTCAGCCAGAGGGATTCTGGTTACGCCGTGACGGGACTTAGCCGCCATCCTGCGCGAGAACGCGGCCCGAAAAACGCGGCCGGGCGTAAGCCCGACCGCGTCGTTGGTCGCTCGGTCCGCCGGGAAAGGCCCAGCGGGCTGGGATCAGGGGTAGTTGACGGCCACGGTGTAGGAGCCGGTGTAGGCGCCGGCCGGGGTGTTGGCGGGCACGTTCAGCGAACCGCCGACGTTGAAGGTCGCCGACGTTCCGGCCAGGACGACCGGCAGGTTGCTGGCGAGCGTCGTTCCCGTGATGCCGCCGGAGAAGCCGGTGATGTTGGCGCCGACAACGACGTTGATCGCCGCG
>CAIQDO010000451.1 GCA_903870555.1 uncultured Caulobacteraceae bacterium | reverse complement strand
CGCCGTGGGCCAGCATCGAGATCAGGTCGGTCCCCACCGGCCCGTCCTTGCGTTCGTTCCACAGCCTCTGGAAATAGAAGGCGCAGTTCATCAGCTCGGCGCGCACCTCCTCCACCGTCATGGTGTCACTCATGTCGTTGGTGGTCAGGTCCGACCACCAGGTCAGCTTGCGCCGCTCCTCGAACGGGAAATCAAACAGGGTGGCGAGCATCTGGGTGGTCAGTTCGATCGACACCCGGTCGACCCAGTCGAAGGGCTCGCCGATCGGCAACTCATCGAGAATCTTGCCGGCCCGCTCGCGGATGATCGGTTCGAGGTTGGCGAGGTTGTGCGGCGAGACGATCGGGCTGATCACCTTGCGCTGGGCGTCGTGCTTGGGCGGGTCCATGGCGATGAACATCGGCAGGGTGAAGTCGTCGGCCTGGTCGAAGATCGACACCCCGGACGTGGAGGAGAACACCGCGTGGTTGGTCTCCACCGCCACGATGTCGTGGTAGCGGGTGATCGACCAGTAAGGACCGAACAGACTGTCGGCTGTGTAGTGGACCGGGTCCTCCCGCCTCAGCCGCTCAAAGACCGGCCAGATCGTGTTGTCCTGGAACCGCTCGCCGACGCTCGGGTCGAGGTCCTTGAGGGGTGTCGCATAAACCGCCTCGCGCGCGGCGTTCAGAGCTTCGAAATTGCCATCCGCCATGGCGGTTCCTCCGGTCGTCTTTGTTGACCACCACAACAGCATCGCGAGCGCTTTGCGGCAAGGCGTCTCATTCGCAATGGCGGTCGCCTTTTGTCGATGGCCGATCCGTGATCCAAGGCGACGCAGGTGAGGAAACACGATGAAGACAGAGTCGGTGTCTGTGGGCCCACTCGATGGCGTCACTGTCATTGCGCTGGAGCATGCGGTCGCGGCGCCGTTCGCCACCCGGCAACTGGCCGACCTTGGCGCGCGGGTTATTAAGATCGAACGACCCGGCGAGGGCGATTTCGCCCGGGCCTACGACCGCACGGTGCTGGGCCAATCGTCCTATTTTGTCTGGTTGAACCGCGGCAAGGAAAGCCTGACCCTGGATCTGAAGCAACCGGAGGGTCGCGCCATCCTGGCCTCTATTCTTGCCGACGCCGATATCCTGATCCAGAATCTGGCCCCCGGCGCCGCAGATCGAATGGGACTGGGTTTCGAGACACTTCGCGCCGACCATCCTCGGCTGATCGTCTGCGACATCTCCGGCTTCGGCGACAGCGGCCCTTACCGAGACAGGCGGGCCTATGACCTGCTGATCCAGGCCGAGGCAGGCCTGATCGCCCTCACGGGCACGCCGGACCACCCGTCCCGCGCTGGTCTGTCGGTGGCGGACATCGCCGCCGGCATGAACGCCTACAGCGGCGTCCTGGCGGCCCTGATCCAGCGGGGACGTACCGGGCGTGGGCTCCGCGTCGAGGTCTCTATGCTGGAAGCCCTGACCGAATGGGTCAGCAATAGCCTTTACTTCGCCCACTACGGTGGCGGCGAACCCGCGCGAGGCGAGGCCAGCCATCCCTCGGTCGCCCCCTATGGTCCGCACCGGGCCGGCGATGGGCGCATGGTGATCTTCGGGTTGCAAAGCCCGCGGGAATGGATCCGTTTCTGCGACACCGTCATGGGCGATCGGGCCCTGATCGACGATGCGCGCTTCGCCGACAATCCGGCGCGTGTCGCCCACCGCGCCGTCCTGACGGCCCTGATCGAAGCCCGGTTCTCGGGTTTGACTCTCGAGGCCGTCGTCACCCTGCTCGACAGCGCCGAAATCGCCAATGCGCCGATGAACGCCATGGCCGACCTGTGGTCGCACCCACAATTGACGGCGCGCGGGCGCTGGCGGGAGGTCGCCACGCCAGCCGGGCCGATCGCCGCCTTGCTGCCCCCCGCGACCCTGTCCGACGCGCCCGCGGCCATGGGCGATGTGCCGGCCGTCGGCGCTCACACCGAAGCGATCCTTGCCGGATTGGGCTATGACTTTGACGCGATCGCACGCCTGCGCTCGGCGGCGGCGATCTGACGAGGAAACCGGACATGACCACGGCCCCTGGCTTGCCTGCCGCCGATCACCGGATGTGCGAGCAACGCTGGTTCGAGGATTTCCAGCTCGGCGAGCGCTTCGTCCTGCCCTCACGCACCATGACCGAGGCGCTGTTCGCCGCCTTCGCCCTGGCCAGCGGTGACAACCACCCCATCCACTATGATGTCGAATACTGCCGCGCCCGGGGCATGCCGCACATGCTGGCCCACGGCTTCCAGGTGCTGATCCAGACCGCCGCCGGCGCCGGCCTCTTTCCGCACATGGTCGAGGACTCGCTGAAGGCCTTCGTCGACCAGTCCAGCCGGTTCCTGGCTCCCGTCTATGTCGGCGACACGCTCTATTCCTCGCTGACCGTCGCCGACCTGACGCCCCAGCGAACCACGGGCCTGCTGAGGATGGATTCGGCGGTGCTCAATCAGCGCGGCGAGACGGTGATGGACGGCGCTCAGAGCTATCTGCTCAGGCGCCGCCCGGCCTCGGCCGCCTGAGCCGGCAGCCGCAGTTCGCCATAGACCCGGGCGAGCGCCCGGTTCGGTAAAACGCCGTCCGGCTCGACAGCACGGCGCGATTCCAGCGCCTGCTGCGCCTCGCCCCATCGTCCAGCTTCGATGAGCGCGGCCAAGCGGATCTGCTCGAACAGGTCGCGCTGGGCGTGACTGCCGCCGATCCGCCACAGGCTCGGACCTGTCCGGGTCAGGACGGTCGCCGCCTCGTCCGGTCGGCCGTTCAGGAACGCGCCGATCGCCTCGGCGACCGGCAGGGCGACCTCGGCCCAGGCGACGCGACTGAAGCCAGGCGCGATCCGCGCCTGTCGGCGAAACGCATCGAGCTGGGCCTCGGCCTCCGGTCGCCCCGCGCGCGTCAGGCCGTAAAGGTAGTGAAGCGCCAGGAACGGCTGCTCGACATCCGGCCCCCGCGCGGCGACGCGGACGGCGATATCGCCCCAGCGGTCTCCGACCTCGAAACCCGCCAGTTCCAGCCGGGCCAGCAGCGACACGGCGCCGATCTGGTCCTGGGAATAGTCGCGGTCATAGGCCCAGCACTGGCGGTCGTAAATTTCCAATACGTCACTCACGCGCCCCTGGCTGAGACGGAACAGGGCGAGGTGCCACCAGTTGTGGGTGACCATGAAGGAATTGAGGTCGGTCCAGGTCGGGGCGGCGGCGGCCATGAAGCGCTCGCCCTCGTCGATGCGGCCCTGGGTCAGCATCACGTGGGCCAGGGCGTGCTGAGCCCAGGGCTCGCGATCGGTCATCTCCAGCGCACGGCGGGCGGCGGTTTCAGCGTCTCGCAGCAGGTGGCACTGCTCGAAGCCGAAGGCCATCATGCCGTGGACCTGCGGCACGTCCAGGGACGCGTGCGCCGCCTCCAAAGCGATCTGCAGCATGCCGGGCGCGTCGCCGAGGTTGAAGGCCAAATACTGGTGCAGCTTCACCGCCGTCAGGTCGCGTGGCCACCGATCGACGATGGCCTTGCTGAGCGCTAGCGCCCGCGGGATGTCGCCTTCGATCCAGGCGGCCAGGAAGGCGATGAAGGCCTGTTCCCGATCGTTGACGCCGCGCGCGGCCAGCGCCCCGTCCAGGAACGGCCGGGCACGGACCGACCCGTTTGGCGACTCCAGCAGCAGAAACAGGGCGGCCGCGTAGGCGTTGGCCAGGGCGCTGTCCGGCGCGTCGGCGGCGGTCTTCAGGATGCGGGCGGCCCGCGCCTCATAGGTAACAAACCCGCCGACAAAGTCGTCGATCCCGGCCAGGATGGCCGCGTCGCGGGTCGAAACGGGGTTTCCCAGGTAGTCCAGGCCGGCGGTCATCGGGCGCTCCCAGGCCGGCGCCGGTCAGGACAGCGTGGCCATCGCCGACCGTTCGAACTCCATCAGTTCGTCCACCCGTCCTTGACGAACCTTCGTCCCCCAGTTGGGATCCTGCAGCAGAGCCCGGCCGATGGCCACCAGATCGAAGTCGCCGCGGTCGAGGCGACGCATCAGCTCGTCCAGCGACGCCGGCTTCGAGGACTCACCCGCATAGGCCATGATGAAATCGCCGGTCAGGCCGACCGAACCGACGGTGATGGTGGGAACGCCGGTGAGCTTCTTGGCCCAGCCGGCGAAGTTGAGGTCGGAGCCGTCGAATTCCGGCTCCCAGAACCGCCGCTGCGAGCAGTGCAGGATGTCGGCTCCGGCGTCGACCAGGGGCCGCAGCCAGGCGGCCATTTCGTCGGGCGTCTCGGCGAGGCGCGCGGCGAAGTCCTGCTGCTTCCATTGCGACAACCGGATGATCACCGGGTAGTCGGGGCCCACCGCCACGCGCACGGCCTTGAGGATCTCGGCGGCGAACCGCGTACGTTCCGGGATATTGCCGCCGCCGAAGGCGTCGTCGCGCTCGTTGGTGCCCTGCCAGAAAAATTGGTCGATGAGATAGCCGTGCGCGCCGTGCAGCTCGATGGCGTCGAAGCCCAGGCGCTTGGCGTCGGCGGCGGCGCTGGCGAAGGCGGCGATGGTGTCGGCCACCTCGGCGTCGGTCATCGGATCGCCGAAGCGATGGCCCGGACTGGAAAGGCCCGAGGGGCTGTCATAAGGGCCGGAGGGTGTCCACTCGGCGTGGCGGGTACGCACCGCGCCGACGTGCCACAGCTGCGGGGCGATGAAGCCGCCCGCGGCGTGGACATCGTCGGCCACGGTCTTCCAGGCGGCCAGTTCGGCCTCGCCATGGAAACGGGGAATGCCGGGATCGTTGAGGCTGGCCGCTCGGGCGACACCTGTGCCTTCGGTGATGATCAGCCCGATGTCGGCGGCGGCGCGACGCGCGTAGTAGGAGGCCACCTCCGCCGTCGGCACGCCGCCGGGCGACTGCGACCGGGTCATCGGCGCCATCACCAGCCGGTTCGGCAGGGTCAGTCCCTTGAAGGTGAACGGATCGAACAGGGCGTCGACAGACATGCTTGGCTTTCTCGGGAATTGGAGGTGGTCCCGATCTAAACACCCCTTCGCGATTTTCCGTCTCAGAAAATCTATCGCGACCCTCAATTGGCTTGCGACCGGATCGCCGCCGGCGCGTTCAGCTGGGGTTCAGTTTCGAAAGTCCAGGATATCATCCTGGTCCGACGCCCCAGGACGCCGCGCCCTCGACTGCACGAGACATGAAGGATTTGCCCAATGCGTAAACATATCAAAGCGGCGGCGGTCGCGCTCATGATCGGTTCGGCGGCGCTGACGTCGTCCGCGGCCTTGGCCGAGAGCCGCGGCGGAGGCGGCCATGGCGGAGGTTCCGCCGGTGGCGGACACGCCGCATCGGCCGTCGGCGGAGGCGGATATCACGGCGCGCGAGGCGGCGTAGGCGGCGGAGGCGGCGGTTTCAGGAGCGGCGGCGATCGTCGCGGCGGCTATGGCGGAGGTGGATACGGATACGGCTACCGCGGCGGTTACGGGGGCTATTGGGGCGGCGGCTACTATGACCCGTGGCTCTGGAGTGGCCTCGCCCTGGGCGCCGTGCTCGCCGCGCCCTACTACTACGACGACTATGGTTACGACGCGCCGCCGCCGGTCTATGCCGCTCCCCCTCCTCCCCCGGCCTACGCTCCCCCGCCGCCGCCGCCCGGCTATGATTGCGACGGCTGGCGATGGGACGCAAAGGCGGGACAGTACGTCCACGCGAAGGTTTCCTGCGAATAGCTTGAGAACGGCGCGGCGCCGACCTGGCGCCGCGCCGTCATCGCATCAGACGGCGTCGAGTTGCTCGACGTCCGGACGGCCGGCGAGGAACGCGCCCATCTTGCGACCGAGGTCCTTGAAATGGTCCGATCCGCCATGGGCGGCCACAGCGTCTTGGTCCTTGTACAGCTCCAAAACCTTGTAGGTGTCGGCTTCCGTGCGGCTCTTGGTGAGCTGATAGAAGACATTGCCTGGCTCGTTGGCGCGGACCTTGGCGGCCAGTTCGAGGAACACGGCCTCGAACTCGGACCCCTTGCCTTCCTGGACCTTCAGCACGGCGATAAGAGCGATCATCGGTTTCTCTCCCTGAGATGTTGTCAGCCGCTGTTTAGGAGAGGCTTCGGCCAAAGAGCAAGTGCGCCCCAAGGGAAGGCCGGCATGGTCTTTCCGGTCGACGGGTCCTACCGTCGGCTGTCCCAGCCATAGGCGACCCAGGAGTGTCCGCCGACGTGTCGCGCCTCGATGACATTCGGGTCGGCGACCGTGGCGTAGGCCCGGCGACGGGCCCGTACGGCCGTGGAGGCCAAGGCCAGCAGGATCGAGGCCATGAACGCGATCACCATCATGGTGGCGGCGAAGAACACCGCCAGCACGGCCGCTATGGCGCCAGCCGCCAGACCGGCGACCGCTCCAATGAACCAGACGAGGCCGCGCAAGAGCGACGACCTGGGCCGAACCTGTCCTGACCAGCGTTGCATGCAGGGATCCTGTAACCGCTTTGTGGCGGACTTATGGATAGTTGGTCCTGAACCGCCTAAGGTCAACGCCTGAGGGCGAAATTTGCCGCCATCGACTCGATCAGGACCCGACGACAGCCCGCGATGACGACGATGACCGCCGCAAACGCACGCTGGAGCTTCTGGATCGATCGCGGTGGCACCTTCACTGATGTGATCGGCCGGGCGCCGGGCGGCGGGCTCGTCAGCCTGAAGCTGCCGTCCCAATCCCCAGCCTATGCGGACGCGGCGGTGGAGGCGATGCGGCGGCTGCTGGATGTCTCGCCCTTCGCCACGTTTCCCGCGGATCGCATCGCGTCGATCAAGGTCGGCACCACTGTCGCCACCAACGCCCTGCTCGAACGCAAGGGCGCCCGGACCGTGTTTGTCGCCACCGCCGGCTTCGCCGACGCCCTGGCGATCGGCGACCAGTCCCGTCCCGACCTGTTCGCCTTGGATATCGACCGCGCCACCCAACTCTACGAGTCGGTGATCGAGGCCGACGAGCGCCTCGCCGCCGATGGGGCGGTGGTTCGGCCGCTTGACGAGACGGATCTGACGGCGTCCCTCGCCGCGGCGGTCGCCGCGGGCTTCGACAGCGTGGCCATCGCATTCCTGCACAGCGACCTCAACCCGGCCCATGAGCAGAGCGCCGCGGCCCTCGCCCGCGCGGCGGGATTTTCGACGGTCGTGGTCAGCAGCGAGGTCTCGCCCTTGCCCCGCCTGCTCCCGCGCGCGGAAACGGCGGTGGCCGACGCCTATTTGACGCCGCCGCTTCGTGACTACGCCGACCGGCTGTCACGAGCCGTCCGCGGCGCCGACCTGCGCTTCATGACCTCCGGTGGCGGCCTCACACGATCCGCCGCCTTTCACGGCCGCGACGCGGTGCTGTCCGGCCCCGCGGGCGGGGCGGTCGGCGTGGCCCAGACGGCCCGGGCGGTCGGGGCGCCGGCTGTGCTCGGCTTCGACATGGGAGGCACATCGACCGATGTCTGCCGTTGGGCGGGCGTGTTGGAACGGCGCGACACCACCAGGGTTGCTGGAGTCACCTTGCGAGCGCCCATGCTCGATGTGGAGACAGTGGCGTCGGGCGGCGGTTCGGTGTTGGCGTTCGACGGCCTGCGCGCCCGGGTCGGCCCCCATAGCGCCGGGGCCATGCCTGGCCCGGCGGCCTATGGGCGGGGCGGGCCGGCCACGGTGACGGACGCCAATCTGGTGCTCGGTCATCTCGCCCCGACCTACTTTCCCCATGTTTTCGGCCCCTACGGCGACTCGCCCCTGGACCCGGTCGCGGCGCGGGACCGGCTGTCGTCCCTCGCCGCGGCGATGGGCCTTCCCGATGCCGAGGCGGCCGCGTCGGGGTTCATAGCCATCGCCGTGGAGCAGATGGCCGGCGCCATCGCCCGTGTGTCGACCGAGCGGGGATTCGATCCGCGCGACCATGCGCTGGTCGCGTTCGGCGGCGCCGCCGGCCAGGTCGCCTGCCAGGTCGCCGACAACCTCGGCATCAACGAGGTGCTCTGCCCGAAGTACGGTAGCCTGCTGTCGGCCTGGGGCATCGGCCAGGCCTCTCTCCGCGCCGCCCGTGAGGCAGGCCTGGAGGCGCCGCTTGACGACGCGGGCCTGGCGGCGGCCCTGTCGCTTTGCGGCGACCTGACGGCGCGCGTTCGCGACGACCTTCGCGCCCAGGGGGCCGAGGCCTCGACGACGACCTGCGAACTGAAGATCCGCTACGCGGAATCCGACACCGCCCTGCCTACGCCTCTGGGCGCCCTGGAGGACATCGCGGCCGCGTTCGCGGCGGCGCACCAACGCCTGTTCGGTTTCGTCGAAGACGGCGGGGCGGTGATCGCCAGCGTCGCGGTGGAGGCGATCGCGCCGGAATCTTCGACGTTGGAGCCTGGGTCGCCGTCTGAGGCGCCTCGCCCAGAGGGCAAGGAACGACGCCTCTCCTCCGTGACGGGAGGCGCCGCCGACCGAAGGGGCGGAGGGCGTGGCGGCGTAGCCTCGCCGTATGATCCGGTCTTCGTCGACCGCATTTCCGGTCCCATCGACGGTCCCAGACTGATCCTGCGCGGCGACACCCAGATCTGGCTGGCGCCAGGCTGGCGGGCAACGCCGGACGCGGACGGGCTGGTTCGATTGCGACGGATCACGCCGCAAGTCGCCCGGCCATCGGCGCACGACGCCGCGGACCCCGTCACCTTGGAGCTGTTCAACCGCCGGTTCATGGGCGTGGCCGAAGCGATGGGCGCGGCGCTGGAACGAACGGCGCGTTCAGTGAATATCAAGGAGCGACTGGATTTCTCCTGCGCCCTGTTCGACGCCGACGGCGGGCTGGTGGCCAACGCCCCGCACATGCCCGTTCACCTCGGCTCGATGGGCGCGAGCGTCCGTGCGGTCCAGGCCCGCCACCCCGTGCTGAACCCTGGAGAGGCGTTCGCCCTGAACAATCCCTACGCCGGCGGCACCCACCTGCCTGACATCACGGTGGTGATGCCGGTGTTCGCCGAGACCGCAAGCGCCCCGCTGTTCTTCGTCGCCGCTCGCGGCCACCACGCCGATGTCGGGGGAATTGCGCCGGGGTCCATGCCCCCATTTTCGAGGACCATCGACGAGGAAGGCGTGATGCTCGACGCCCTGCCGATCCTGAAAGGCGGCCGCTTCCTCGATGCCGATGTCCGGGCGGCCCTGGGCGCGGGGCGGTGGCCGGCCCGGGCGCCGGACCGCAACATCGGCGATCTCAAGGCCCAGATCGCCGCCTGCCGGGCCGGCGCGGCAGCGGTGCTCGGGATGATCGAGGCGCACGGGTCCGACCAGGTGTCGCGCTACATGGCGTTCGTCCAGGCCAACGCCGAAGCCTGCGTGCGCCGCGCGGTCGGCGCCCTGACCGACGGCGAGGCCCGGGTTCCGATGGATGGCGGCGGCGAGATCGCCGTGGCCGTCACCGTCGACCGGACGCTAGGCGAAGCAACGCTCGATTTCACCGCCAGCAGCGCTCAGCTGCCGACCAACTTCAACGCCCCTTCCTCGATCGTCGACGCCGCCGCCCTCTATGTCTTCCGCACGCTGGTGGATGACGACATCCCACTCAACGCCGGCTGCCTGACACCGCTGCGGGTCAAGGTCTCGCCCGGCTCCATGCTCAGCCCCGTGGCCCCCGGCGCCGTAGTGGCCGGCAACGTCGAGACCAGCCAGCACATTGTCGACGCGCTCTATTCAGCGGTGGGGGTGATGGCCAATTCCCAGGGGTCGATGAACAACTTTACCTTCGGCGACGCGACCCGGCAGTATTACGAGACCATTTGCGGCGGAGTCGGCGCCACGGCGCGGGTGGGCGGCGCCAGCGCCGTCCACAGCCATATGACCAACTCCCGCCTGACAGATCCCGAGATCCTCGAGCGGCGGTTTCCCGTCAGGCTGGAGAGTTTCGCCATTCGCCGGGGCTCGGGCGGCTCGGGCCTGCATTGGGGTGGCGACGGCGTCATTCGCCGCCTTCGCTTCCTGGCGCCGATGACGGCCGCTCTGCTGTCAACCCGCCGCGATCACGCGCCTCAAGGCCTGGCCGGCGGCGGCCCCGGTGAACCGGGGGCGCAACACATCGTCCGCGTCGACGGCACGGTCGAGGCCCTGCCCGGCTGCTTCTCGGTCGAGGTTCAGCCTGGCGACATCATCGAGATCGAAACCCCTGGCGGCGGCGGATACGGGCGGCAGTGACCGGCCTTGACCTCGAGGTTGCGACCGCACAACTCCACTGACCAGCCCGGAGCACCCAAGATGACCCAGATCGACGACAAGACCGCCGCCGCCGCCTTCCGCCGACTCCTCGATCATTTTCGATTGCGGACCGACGTTCAGAACATCGATCTGATGGGTCAGGCGGGCTTCTGCCGCAATTGCCTCGCCGACTGGGTCAGCGAGGCGTCGGATGGTGCGCTGAACCGCGATCAGGCGCGGGAAGCGATTTACGGCATGCCGCAGGCGGAATGGAAGTCGCGTCATCAGACGGACGCCACACCCGAGCAACTGGCCCGGATGGACGACAGCGTCGCTCTGAACGCCCGTCTGCGCGCCGAGCGAGGGTGATTCAATCCGGGGATTTGACCGGCAGAGGGATCCAGCGGCGCGGCCAGCGGTGGCCAAGATCTCGGACTTCGCCGACCTTCAGCGCCTGATCGTGGGTCGTTCTGACAGCCAGTTCGCAGATCATGTGAACCGGCTCCAACCCGCCGACCGGACTGACGGCCACATTGCCGATCAGCTGGGCCTTGTCGATCGCGGTCCACTCGGCCTTGGCCCTGTCCTCGTGACCAACGGCGAAGAAATGGCGGACAGGCGCGGGCTCACCGGCCACCTCCACCATCACCCCGATCAGCCAGCCCTTCGCCATGGTGAGGGACCTATCACGAACCGGCTGGGGTGAGGGATTCAGACGTAGGCCGACGCGACCAGCCTGCCGCCCTTGATCACTGCGGAGAGCGCGTCGTCGTCGGCCAGGCCGGCGATGTTGTCGAGCGGGTTGATCCGGCTGACCACCAGGTCGGACGCCGCCCCCGGCGCGACAACACCCAAGCGCCCCGTGCCGCCACAGAGGTCGGCGTTGACGACATAGAGGGCATGCAGAATCTCGGCCGCGGTCTCGACCTGTGCGCGAAGGGCGAACTCGCGCCTTTGGCGGGACTGGGTCTCGCCGATCAGGTCGGTGCCGAAGCCGAGGGTGACACCATTGCGGCGCGCGATCTCGATCGAGCCGACCCCGGCCTCCAGAACCTTGCGGTTCTTGTCGCGGTTGGCGCGGGGCAGGCCCAGTCGTTCGCCGAACACGTCCATCGCTTCATAGGTGGCGAGCGTCGGCACCAGAATCGCGCCGGCGGCGCGGATCGCGGCGGCCGAGGCGTCGTCGATCAGGTTGCCGTGCTCGACGGTCCGCACGCCGTTCTCGACCGCCATCATGATCGACTCCGGGGAATAGGAATGGGCCGCGACATAGGTCTGACGGTGACGAGCCTCCACGACCACCGCCGCGATCTCCTCGGGGGTGTACTGGATCGACTCGAGCGGATCGCTGGGCGAGGCGACGCCCCCGGAGACGTGGATCTTCAGGAAATCCGAGCCGTCACGAAGGTTGTGTCGCGCCGCCTTGCGGACCGCGTCGGCGCCATCGGCGATAATGCCGAACGCCGTGTGACGCATCTGGCAGCCGCAGGCAGGCACAGGCCTCGCGGCCGACTCGACATCGCCGTGCCCGCCCGTCTGGCTGAGCATCCGACCGGCGCGGAAGATGCGCGGCCCGTCGGTCATGCCCGAGGCGATCGCCTTCATCAGCCCCTCCACATCGCCGCCGAGGTCGCGGACGGTGGTGAAGCCGCGCTGAACGGTTTCGCGGGCCAGCCGGCCCATGACCAGGCCGAACTCGACCTCCGACCAGTCGGCCAAGGCGCGAAAGTTCAGCGTGCCCAGGCGGAAGTGAACGTGGGCGTCGATGAAACCCGGCATGATGAAACCGCCGCGGGCGTCGATGACCGTGTTGGCGCTGGCGGTCGCGCCGACGCTGACGATCCCGTCGCCATGCGCCAACACCGAGGTCTCATCGGAAAAGGTCATGGTCCCTGTGTCGAGCACATGGCCATTGATGATCGCGAGGCTCACGGTGGCCATCCTGTCTGCCTTCGCCCCATAGCCCTCAGTCTGGATTGATGGCCATGCCAGGCTGCGCTGGCAACAGGGCGCTTTGACACGTCAGTCCAACCAATTTGCTGATAGTTCGCATTTTCATAAACTGTGAAGAATTGTAAACTGTCGGGCCATCGACGTGACGATGGGTTATGCGACGGCGTTGGAGTCTGGCCAGAGGTGGCGGGGTCCCTGGAAAATCGCCATGAAGCCCATCCTTTTCGCGACAGCAGCCCTGGCCGCCGCCGGGGCCAGCGCCGTATTCGCCGACTCCCTGAACAGCGGCGTCGCCACGGGGACCGCGAGCGTGATCGTCTACACGCCGCTGACGATCGTTCAAAACCAGGGTCTGGACTTCGGCACCGTCACCTCCGGCGCGACAGGGGCGGTGTCGATCAACGCCGACAATGGCGTCCGCTCGGTCAGCGGCGGTGTGGGCGCTGTCGGGGTGGATGTCGGCAAGGCCGGCGCCTTCACGGTCGCCGGGCAACCCAACGCCGCGATCAATGTGCTGGTGGGAACCGCCATCACCGGCTTTCCCGCCGGCCTCAGCGGCTCGACCGTCGTCGGCGCCCTCCCCACCGTGTTGACCGGCCGCAGCGCCGACTTCGCCGTCGGTGGCGCTCTGAATGTCGGCGCCGAAACCCCGCCCGGAACCTACCAGGGCAGCTTCTCGGTCGCCGTCAACTATCCCTGAACGCGGCGGCGGCCTTCAGTTCGACGCGAAGCCGGAGAAGACTTCACGACGGCCCGCTATTATTCCAATTTATTCCCGTCAAACCGGTAATGTACGGTATTTTTTCGGAATGGACGTCGCGCAGGATTGATTTAAGTCAATAGGCGCGGAACACGGCCCCGTTTTGTTCCCGGCGATGCGGAACAGGGTGTCGCGGGTCATCGGCAGATCGGCCTCGATATCGCGGCGACCGACCGCGCAGGTCTGGACCAGGGCGCAGTCGCGCCAGACCAGGGTCACCGCTCCCGCCAGATCCCCCGATTTGACCGCCGCACCGATCACCTCGGCGATAAGATCTCCACCAAACGGAGCCTTGAAGTCGGTGATCCGTGCGTGTCTCCCCGGCAGCCCAGGCCGGATATCGCCACCGCGCCGGAGGCGGTCAAGATCGAAGCCGCCAGCCATTGCGCCAGCGCCGCCCTGCCGCGTCGCTATCGTTTTGCATCCGCGATAGGCGGACTCCCGCCTTGGCGCCACAGCAAGCGGCGCCCGAAACCCCATTGCTATAATTCGAAAACGATAGATTGCCGTCCCTACCGGCCGATGATCAAGTTTTCGCACGGGAAATATAATTCACCGCGCCGACGCTTTGTCGACGCCGAGTTTGCGCCGCCTCGATAACACTATCGGGTCGGCGAACGCGCGCGCTCGCCTGTCGTCGATGATGCGAAAACCGGGGTTTCACCAATTCAGATGGGGATCAAGACAGATGATGTGGGCAAGACGCATGTTCGGCACAGTTGTGCGCGGAGCGCCGAAGGGCGCCGCGACCGGCGAGGCGACACCAAAAGTCGAATGACCTTTCCTCATAGATTAGGTCAAAATCTCTAATATTCGCCCAGATATCGGACGAAATTTGAGGTCTATAACAGATTTTCTCACCTTTTCGCCGCATTGACTTACTGTTTTATGCGGTTCAATCGAAAATTTTCTGCGCCCTATGACGCCGATGACGGCGATTGCGGGGCACGAAATCTAGAAGGAGTGACTATGAGATCGACAAGCCTGTTGAGAACGGTGCTGCTGGCGTCGACCGCGGGAAGCGCGATGCTCGCTGCGGGTGCGAACGTTTGGGCAGCGACCGCCGCTTCGGCGGCCAGCGCCACCGTCGATGAGGTGATCGTCACTGGCACGCGGTCGAGTACGAGGACGGTGATTTCCAGCCCTTCGCCAATCGATGTGTTGTCCACCGCCGCGATCACCCAGAGCGGCAAGGTGTCCACCCGGGACATCATTTCAACCCTGGTGCCATCGGCCAACACATCAAACAGCGGCGCCGGCGCCAGCTTCGCGGTCAAGACCCTGTCTCTTCGCGGCCTGAGCGCCGACCAGACGCTGGTGCTGGTCGATGGCGTACGTCGACACGACACGGCCATCCTTTTCGTCAACGGCACCACCCAGAACGGCCAATCGCCCGCCGACCTCGACCTCATCCCGGCCGCAGGGATCGAGCGGGTCGAAGTGCTGCGCGACGGCGCCTCGGCGCAATACGGTTCAGACGCCCTGGCGGGGGTGATCAACATCATCACCAAGAAGGCGACCCATGGCGCGACGGCGACCGCCCAGTACGGCGAAACCGGAGCCGGCGACGGCGCGGCCGAGCAGGTCTCCGGCGATATCGGCCTTGCCCTGCCCAAGGACGGCTACCTGAACCTGAGAACCAACATCATCATCAGCGCTCTGGCAGACCGGGGCGGAATCACGCCCAACACCACGGTGATGTACTATCCGCTCAGCGCGGCGGGCCTGCCGGTGCCGGTCGGGACCGCTGGTTCCCACGCCGATCCGAGGGAGGCCACCGTTGATCGCCACACCAGCCACCCCGGGGCGCCCGCTGAACATCTCTATTCAGGCGGCTACAGCGCCGGCGTATCGCTCAATAGCGATATCGACCTCTATTCGGAGGGAACTCTGTCAAGCCGAGACACCGCGGCCTTTCTCACCTTCCGCAACCCCAACTCGATCAACAACAACATCGCTGTCTATCCCGACGGCTATTCCCCCAAACTGTTCCTGCAGGATCGCGACTTCCAGCTGGTGGTCGGGGCCAAGGGCGACAACTTTCTCGGTCTGAACTGGAACCTGAGTTCGAGCTTTGGCCGCGACGAGGTGCGTTACGAGGAGGATTCCCTCAACGCCTCGCTAGGGCCGGCCAGTCCGAAACACTTCTATCTCGGCACGCTCACCTCTGAGGAGTGGACGACCAACTTCGACCTCAACAAGGAAGTGGCGACGGGCCTGTTCGCCAAGCCGCTGTTCGTGGCCGGCGGGGTGGAGTTCCGCGAGAACTGGTTCACCATCGCCGCGGGCGACATCACCTCCTACGAGAACGGCGGCTACGCGGCGCCCGTCGGCGATCCGCTGCGCGGGAAGGTGCTGTCGGGCGGAAGCCAGGGTGTTACCGGCTTTCCGCCGTTCGCGGCCGGGACGTTCTCGCGCAACAACGTCAGCGCCTATCTGAACGCCGAGCAGACGATTCTGCCGGGCTGGGACATCTCCCTGGCCGGTCGCTACGAGCATTACTCGGATTTCGGCTCGGCCGAGACGGGCAAGGTTTCGACCCGCTACCAAATCATCCCCGGTCTCGCCGTCCGCGGCACAGCCAGCACCGGCTTCCGCGCCCCGTCGCTGCAACAGGAGCACTATGCTTCCTCCAGCACCATCGGGGTGGTGGTGCCGCCGGCGACGGTCAGCCAGCTCTACCCTGTCCAGTTGCTACCCCCGGACAACGCCGCGGCCATCGCCCTGGGCGCCAAGCCGCTGAAGCCGGAAAAGTCGGTCAACTATTCGCTCGGCGTCGTGGCCCAGCCCCTGCCCCGACTGACCGTGACGGCCGACGTCTATCAGATCGACATCACCAACCGCATCCTGCAGAGTTCGACCCTCGGACCCAATGCGACGGTCAGCGCGGCCCTGGCCAGCCAGAACCTCAACCCGCAGCAGGCGGTGTTTTACTACGGCAATTTCGCCGACACGACCAACCAGGGCCTGGACGTGGTCGTCGACTACCTCCACCCGATGGGTGACTGGGGCCAGATCCGCTGGACGGCGTCGGTCAACGTCAGCCACGCCCAGTTCAACCGGATCGTCAAACCGACCATCCCGGGCCTGGTCTACCTGGCGCGCAACCAGATCGGCGACTTCACCGAGGGCACGCCCAAGGACAAGGAGATCCTCAACGCCGACTGGACCAAGGGCCGGTTCGAGGCCAACCTGCGGGTGACCCGCTATGGCACGATCGTCCAACGATCGACCCTCGCCGCGCTCGACGCGGTGCTGAAGGCCAAGGCGATCACCGACCTCGAACTGACCTATCACGTGACCAGTCAGGTCAGCGTCGCGGTGGGCGGCAACAACCTGCTGAACGTCTACCCGAACCCCGTCCCCCCGGGCGCCCGCGGCACGCCCGCCTTCACCTACTACAACCAGTATGCGCCCTATGGCATCCTGGGCGGCTTCTACTATGGACGCATCACCGCAACCTTCTAGTCTGCCGACGGGGCGGCGGCGCCGACATTGTAAAGCCAAGACCGAGGCTGCCCGCCGGCCGTCTCGTCAAGTGACCGAGTGAGGGACGATGCCCAAGGACCCGACGGACGGCCTGAGCCGCAGGCGGTTGTTTTCGCTCAGCGGCGGTGTTCTGGCCGCCACCGGAGCCCTTGCGGCCGCCGCGCCGGGCGCCGTGGCCGCGGCGGCCGACAGCGCCGCGAGCCCTGACCTGCGCCACGTGACAGCGACCGAGGCCACCAACATAGCCGTTCAGGCCTCGCCCGACGGCCAGACCATCGCCTTCGACCTCTATGGCGTGCTGTGGCTGGTCCCCATCGCGGGCGGCGCGGCCCGGCGACTGACCGAGGATCTGCTTGAGATCGCCCAGCCGGACTGGTCGCCAGACGGCAAGCGGCTGGTGTTTCAGGCCTATGGCGACGGCAATTTCCACCTTTGGTCGATCGCGGCCGACGGTTCCGACCTGAAGCGCCTGACCGAAGGTCCCTTTGACTGCCGCGAGCCGCGCCATTCGCCGGACGGCCACAAACTCGCGTTCTCGTCCGACCGCGACGGCTCTTACGGCGTCCATCTGCTCGACCTGGCCAGCGGGGCCATCACGACTCTCGTCTCCGGCAAGGGAGAACTCTACGAGCCGGCCTGGGCGCCCGATGGGGCGTCCCTCGCCTTCACGGCTGATCGGGCACGGATCGAAGTCGTCGATCTGACCGGCGCGCGAAAGACGGTGGCCAAGGTGGACGCTTCCGGCGACCGTTTCACCGCCGGCTCGCTTTCGAGCCCGACCTTCACACCGGACGGTAAGGATGTGCTGTTCACCGCCGTCGAGCACGGCAAGGCCGAACTGCGCGCCGCCTCGGGCGGGACCGTAGTCTCCGGCGAGGACGTCTATCCCTTCCGGGTGTCGTGGCTGACGTCGCGGGCGTTCCTCTATGGCGCCGGCGGCAAGATCCGCCGGGCGTCGCTCGACGGCGGCGCCAGCGCGGCGGTCGAATTCACCGCCACGGTGACGCTGGCCCGGCCGCACTACGCCAAGGCCACGCGTGACTTCGACTCGACGACGCGCAAGCCGGTGATTGGCGTCGGCAGTCCGACTCTGTCGCCCGACGGCGGGACGATCGCCTTCCGCGCCCTCAACGACATCTACCTTCTGCCTGTCGGCGGCCGGGCCAGCCCGCTCACCGCCGACCGCTTCTGGAAGGTCGACCCGGCGTTCTCGCCCGACGGCAGGACACTGGCCTACAGCAGCGACAAGGGCGGCACGCTGGACATCTGGCTGCGCGACCTCGCCAGCGGCGCCGACCGCCAGCTAACCCACTACAAGGACGCCGCTGTCTCCAGCGCCTGGTCGCGCGACGGTTCGAAGATCGCCTTTCTCGACCAGAATGGCTCGCTGCATGTCGTCGAGGTCGCCAGCGGGGTGATCCGGCAGATCTATGGCGACATCTGGGAGCCCGGCAAACCGACCTGGAGCCCGGACGGCAAGACCATCGCCTATGCGGCGTTCAAGCCCTATTCGGCACGCTTTCGCGAGGGGTTGAGCGAGATCCTCACCGTCGATGTCGACAGCGGCAAAGGGACCTATCAGCCGGTCGCGCCGCACAAGTCGCTCGGCACCCGCGGCGACGACGGGCCGGTGTGGTCGCCGGATGGCAAGCGGATGGCGTTCGTGTTCGCCAGCCGGCTGCATCTGGCCGACGTCGATCCGTCTGGCAGGCTGCTTGGGCCGCCAAAGCCGATCAACGACGAACTGACCGACGCGGTGAGCTGGAGCGGCGACGGATCGAAGCTGGTCTATCTCTCCGGCGGCCTGCTCCGGCTGATCTCGCCGGACGGAGGCCCGCCGAAAACCATCCCCCACGGCCTGACCTGGGCCAACGCCAAGCCGAAGGGACGCACCATCGTCCAGGCTGGCAAGCTCTGGGACGGATCGAGCCCCGAGGTGCGCCGCGACATGGCGGTGGTGATCGAGGCCAACCGCATCGCGGCGGTGACGCCGCGGGCGAGTGTCGGGTCGGCCGGCGACGCCAAGGTGATCGACGCCTCATCCCATACGGTGATGCCAGGGCTGATAGAGATGCACGCCCACCGGCAGATGCAGGGCTATGGCTACGGAGACAGGGACGGCCGGCTGTGGCTGTCGCTTGGAGTGACGACCACGCGCTCCCCCGGCAGTCCGGCCTACCACATGGTCGAAGACCGCGAGGCGATCGACTCGGGAGCCCGGGTCGGGCCGCGCTACTTTTCCACCGGCGAGGCCATCGACGGCTCGCGCATCTTCTACAACTTCATGCGGCCGGTGACCGAACCAGGCCAGATGGCGCTGGAGTTGCAGCGGGTCGAAGCGCTGGCCTACGACCTGATCAAGACCTACGTCCGCCTCTCGCCTACGAACCAGAAGGCGGTGGTGGAGTGGGCCCACGCGCGCGGCACGCCGCTGACCTCTCACTACCACTTCCCGGCCATGGCCAGATCG
>CAIQDO010000450.1 GCA_903870555.1 uncultured Caulobacteraceae bacterium | reverse complement strand
TGGAAGGGCGATCCCCATCCGACGCCCTGGTGGGACTGGTCGGACATCATCGACCTCGATTATTCGAAGCCCGCCCTGCGCCGCTACATGACCGAGTCGATGGCCTATTGGGTGCGCGAGGCCGACGTCGACGGCTTCCGCGCCGACGCCGCCGGCTTCGTGCCACTGGACTTCTGGGAGGCCGCCCGCGCCCGGCTCGACCGCATCAAGCCGGTATTTCTGCTCGCCGAGTGGGAGGCCCGCGACATGCACATGAAGGCGTTCGACATGACCTACGCCTGGACCTGGGGCGACGCGGTTCAGCAGATTGCCCAGGGCAAGGCCGACGTCGGCGCGCTGCGCACCTACTACAGCTGGAACCAGAAGGCCTGGCCGAGCGGCGCCCTGCGGATGCTTGGCGTCACCAACCACGACAAGAACGCCTGGGAGGGCACCGAATTCGAACGGCTCGGGTCCGCCGTCGATGCGGCCATCGCCCTGTCGGTGGTCAGCGAGGGCGTGCCGCTGATCTACGGCAGCCAGGAAGCCGGCATCCACCACCGGCTGGCGTTCTTCGAGCGCGACCCGATCGTCTGGCGCGACGATCCCGAGGGCGATCTCTACCGCCGCCTGTTCGCGCTAAAGAAGGCCCATCCGGCGCTCGCCAACGCCCCCTGGGGCGGACGGATGATCGACGCGGTCAACGACGCCCCGGACAAGGTGCTGTCGTTCGTGCGCGACAAGGATGGCGACCGGGTGCTGGGCGTGTTCAACCTCTCGGCCGGCGCGCGCCGCGTGCGCTTCCTCGATCGGCTGCCGGAAGGTCGGTACACGGACTTCGCGTCGGGCGCGCCCGTGACGATCGACGGCGCGACCGTGCTGGACATGCCGGCCTGGAGCTACAGGATCCTGCTGCGAACACCGTAGTCACGAAACGGCGTTGTCTTCGCCGGCTCGGGACCTTACATCCAAAGGCAAGGGGTGGCTCTGGGTCGTTTGGACCGGGCGCCCCATGTCTCAAATGACACAACGGTCTTCGACCCGGTGACGCGACGACGCCTCCGGAGGCCTGTGTCCGCCCGAAGGAGCCCCGCGTGAATCCTGTCCTGACCCTGGCCGAGGCCTATCATTTCGCGGCGGCCAAGCATGTCGGTCAGCGCCGCAAGGGCGTGGCGGCGGAGCCCTATGTCAATCACCTGACCGAGGTGGCCGAACTGGCGGCCAGGGCCACCGGCGGCGAGGATGTCGAGGTGATCGTCGCGGCGGTGCTGCACGACACCGTCGAGGACACCGAAACCAGCTTCGCGGAAATCGGCGCCCGCTTCGGCGCGCGGGTGGCGGCGCTGGTGGCCGAGGTCACCGACGATAAGACCCTGCCAAAGGCCGAGCGCAAGCAGGCGCAGATCGAACACGCCGCCCACGCCTCCAAGGGCGCCAAGATCATCAAGATGGCGGACAAGACCTCCAACCTGCGATCGATGGCGGTCAGTCCGCCCAAGGGCTGGCCGGCCGAACGCCGGGCCGACTACCTCGACTGGGCCCAGCAGGTGGTGGCCGGCTGTCGCGGGGCCAATCCGTGGCTGGAATCCGAGTTCGACGCCGCCGCCGCGATGCTGGTGCGGGCCGAACGGGCTCAGGTCCCTCCAAGCCTATCCGCCTCGGCCTTGCACGAATAGGTCAGGGTCGAGTCGCCACAGAAGTCCGGCCAGCCCCCCGTGGCGCGCCAGAATTCAACCAGGCCAAGGCGCGCCGCCAGAGCCATGAACCGTCGATCGCGAACCGCCGAGCGCATATAGGCGCGGAAGAAGATGTCGGTGGCCCAGCTGACGTTCTCGATGGCCGCTGGCGTTGTCAGGCGTCGGTAGAGTTCATCGACCTGGGCAAATTGGCCGAGCACCTGAATCCGCCATTCCGCCGGCATGGGATTGGGCTTGCTTTCGTCGGCCGCGGCGGCGGCGCGCGCGATGTTTTCCCGTGTCGGGACCGCCCGCGCCACGAGCAAGGCGACCGTGGAATCGCCACTCCAGCCGATATCGAATGGGAGCTTTGGATCGACCTTGGCGACGGCCGCATGCAGCGCCGCCGGATCTCCGTAGCGAAGCTCAATCCGGAACGAGGCGTCCTTGAGCGACGCGGACCCGGGCCAGATTCGTTGGGCCGCCGCCAGTTCCTGACGCGCCTCACCAACGTGGCCGGCATAGCTAAGCGTGGTGATCAGGTCCGCGCGCCGCCGTGGCGAGAAGGCGTCCAGTGTGACGGCGCGCCGGGCGTCCGCTATGGCGTCCAGGACCCGACCTGTCTTGAAGAACAGATCCGATCGAACGCCATAGAATCCGGCATAGGCTGGATAGGCCTGGATGCCGCGCTGAAGGATCGCGAGCCGAACGCGCCACCGGTTCGATGGACTGAGCAGGGCCTCGGCCAGGATCGCGTCCGGCGAGGCCGGGTCGAGCGCTTCGGCGCGCCGCATCGCCTCCGTCGCCCTGTCCCGGCGGTCTTGAGCGTCGCTGGCGTTGGCGGCGCGCCACTCAACCGCCATGGCTTCGGTGACGGCCAGCAGACCCCAGGCCCGGGCCAGACGGGGCTCGCCCCCGACGACCTGGCGAAGAAGCGTGGCGGCCTCATCATCAGGACTGTCGCTCAACCGCTCGCACGCGGCATAGAAAAGCCTGAGGGTGGCCACGGGCGGCCGAGGCTCCGCGGCCGTCGGGCGACCGGCGCAGAGCAGGACGGCGCCCACCCGCGCGGACGCCCGGGCGCGCAGGTCTGGAGCCCCGTCGCCGGCCGCCTCGAGGCTGTCGGACCAGAGCGCTTCCGGCATGCCGGGGGCTCTCAGTTCCATATCCGCGCGAGGCCGCCCGCCGGGCGTGTAGCTCACGCGCACTCTGTAGTCGGGTGATGACCGCCCGTCGTCGATCACGGCCAGGTCATTCCCGCGCTGGGCGGCGAGGCTCGCGAGATCAAACCCGACGCCGCGCGCCAGGGCTTCCCCATCGCGTCCGCCGTCCCCGGTCACGGTGACCGTGGCCGGTCCCCTGGACGGCGAACGCGATCTGAGCGCGACGCCGGTCGCCAGAGCCGCGCCAAGGGCGAAGACGATCATCACGCCGAGAACAGCGGACGCGATCCGCCTAAGGCGTTCGCCCACGACCTTGGGCGCCGCCGAAGGTGCGTCCTCCGACCTCTCAAGCACCAGGCGATAGCCGACCTTGGCGATCGTCTCGATCCGGAAAACGTCCGCGCCAAGATCGGCGGCGAGGTCCCGAAGGCGCGACATCACGCGGTGGATGGCGTTGTCGCCGACGCCGCGGCCGTCCCAACAGCGGGCGATCAATTGATCCCGGG
>CAIQDO010000449.1 GCA_903870555.1 uncultured Caulobacteraceae bacterium | reverse complement strand
TGTCGCCGGGGTCGGCGCTGGTGCCCTTTTCCTCCAGCCACATTTCCCGGCCGCACGTCCCAGCGTGAACCACCCATATCCAATTGATGTCCTGCAGGTGCCCGCTCGGGCAGGCGGCGACGAAGCGGATCGGCGTCACCCGGCTGCTCTTGCGCCCATCCTCGAAAGCGAACTTGTCGCGGGTCTTGCCATCGAGGTCGCGCCAGCGGACCAGCCGCCGGCGGCGGACGCCGCCCGGCTCGATAGGCTCGGCGTCGTTGCAGACGAACCAGGCCGGGAAGACCGGCGCGGTGACGCCGTTGTTGTCGACCGCCCGGGTGTCGATGATCGCCGGCGGCACGCGCAACGATAGCCTCGCGCCTTCATCGAGGCGGTTGGCCGACTTCAGAAACAGCTCGAGCCGCGCCTGGAGGCGTGGCTCGGACAGGAGCGCGAAGCTCTCGCCCCGCATCGTCCATTGCTCCAGTCCGCCGACGACCACGGAGTGGGCCGGCAGATCGACCATCGAACCGGGCCCGAAGGTGCGGATCAGCTGGCTGAGACGAAGTTCGTTCTTGGCCATCACTCGCTCTCCATCGCCGCGTCGGGTCTGCCCCAGGGGTCGGCGACCTTGACCGCGACGTTGGGCTCGACGTCGCGCATCGACCGGCCGGCGACGAAACGACGGTGTGCCGGAGTCAATGTTGGCAGTTCCCGGGCCAGAGGCATCAGCAACAGGTGCCGGGGGCTGGCGCCCGACGCGTAGTTGAACGGCGCACCCGTGGCCGACTGCTCCTCGGCCGTGCTCATCCAGTCCGCGAAGGTGGAGTCGATCAGGGCGCCCAGGGCAGCTTCACCGTCGACTCCCCGCACAGCGCGAGCGCGGGCAAGAACCGCCGCGCGAATGCGCGCCCGCAGCTCCGGATTGTCTTTCAGCCGGTTGACGCCGGACTCGGGTGTCAGATCGGAGTCCAGGTGCCGTCCGGCCGCGACGAGGATCGCCGCCAGAGCCCTATCGAGGGCGCGGGTCGCCCAGGGCGTGACGCTGGTGGCCTCGACGGCGCGGTAGAAGCTGCGGTGGAAGTGGCCGAACTGCTCGAAGTGCATCCGGTCCCGAGGCTTATGAAGATTGAGCACCGCCAGCACCAGGCCCGGGCGGTTGAAGTCGCGCCCGACCCGGCTGGTGGCCTGGATGTACTCGGCTGCCGTCTTGGGCTGTCCCTGCACCACCATCAGACCCAGGCGGAGGATGTCGAGGCCGACGGAGATCATGTTGGTGGCGAGGGCGACATCGACCGGACCGGCGGGGCCGCCGAAGTCATGCTCCAACGACTGCTTGGCCTTGGCAACGTCGTCGGTGGCTATGCGGGAGGTGATTTCCAGCACCGGGCCGATCCGGCGGTCGGCGAACGGCGGCTCCGGCGGATCGAGCCGCACGCGCTTCTCGCCGTAGTGAGCCAGGGCGGCGTTGACCTCGTCCTCGACGATCCGGCGGGCGCCGCCGAGTTCGCGCAAGGCGTTGAAGTAGCAAAGGGCCGTCATGTAGGGATCGGCCGGACTTCTCGTTCCCCCCGACGGCGGATGGCGCTCATAGGCAGCCTGGGCGGCGGCGCAAAGGGTGGTCAGGGCCCTCAGGAACACCAGCTTCGGACCACGGCCTTGGGCGGCGATGCCGACGTAAAGCCGAGCAGGGGTCTTCGACGGCGGCTCGGTCTCGGCGAAGAAGCTGTCGCGAGGCGTCAGG
>CAIQDO010000448.1 GCA_903870555.1 uncultured Caulobacteraceae bacterium | reverse complement strand
TGCGGCGATCGAGTGCAGCGGGTTGAACTGGCCCGGGGCCGAGCCGTTGGTTCCCCAGGACCCCAGCCCATGGCCGTCGGGCGCGATCTTGGCCACCCGCGAATTGATGTAGCCGTCGCTGATGTAGGTATTGCCCTGAGAGTCCCAGGTCATGTCGGTCACCTGGCGGAAGAGCCCGTCCACCGCCGGCAGCGGCGGCTTGGGATGCTCCAGCGGGTGGGCGCCCTCGTCGGCGGCCTCCGGCTTGCGGCCCAATACCATCGTCACCTTCCCCGCCGGGTTGAAGCGGATGACCATGTCCGAGCCCTTGTCGGCGGCCCAGAGGTTCCCCGCCGGATCGACGCGCACCGCGTGGGCGTAGGACCAGGCGTACAGGCTCTTGCCGATCTCCCGCAGGAACCGGCCCTTGCCATCGAACTCCAGCAGCTGCGCCGCCGCCGCGCCATAGGCCGGGCCGGAGGTGTTTCCGCGCTGGAAGACGAAGATGTGGCCGGCGCCGTTGACCGCCACCCCGGCGACCTCGCCGAGGTGCATGTCGGCGGGCGGGTCGAGCGCGTCGACGGCGTCGAAGGCGATCCGTGGCGGACCGTCCTGCGCCAGCGCGGGCGCGACGGTCAGCAGGGCAAGGGAGCCGAGGGCGGCGGGGATCAAGAGTTTCATGGACGGTTTCCGAACGGGGCGACCGGAGGATCAAATCCCGATCCGCCGCCATGTCAAAGGCCCCGCGACGGATGGACAGGCGTCGGCGCCGGGCTATGATCGTTCTCTCTCCGCCCGCCGGCGCCGCATGGGCTGCGAATGACCCTCGAACTTCCCTTCGCCTGTTTTCTCGCCGCCCTGCTGATCGGGGTTTGCGTCGAGGCGTTCGCGCGCCTGTTCGGTGTGTGGCGCTATCGGTCGCCCGCCTTCATGGCGGTCAATATCGTGATGGTTTTCGGTCTGCTCCAGGGCTTCGGCGTCGGCTGGCTGGTGGGCGGACGCGACGCGATGCGCGGGGTGTTTCCGGTGCTGTTCATGGTCGGCGCCGTACTGGGCATCCTGGTCGAGGGGCTGAACGAATTCTGGCTGCACGCCTGGAAGTGGTCGCCCCGCCCGCTGCTCGGCATCCGCCGCGCCATCGACAAGGCGGCGGTGGTCGGGGTGGCCTGGGGCTTCGCGCCCCTGTCGACGGTGGTGCTGGCGCGGCTGATCACCGGCATGGGGCTGAGCCGCTGATGCCCCGTCCACTCCCGTCCCCGCCGCCGCCCCTGTCCCCGGGCGACAAGATCCATGCCGCGGCTCTCGCCGTCGGGGGCGCCGGGCTGGTTTGCGCCTACTGGATCGCCTTCTTCCACACCGACCTGACCCTGCCGCGCTTTGTCCACCACCTGACCAGCCCCGCGGTGGTCAAGCTGGCGACGGTCTACATGGGTTTCGAATCGGCCTTCCCCCTGGCCGATCTGCTGGTGGCGGTGACCTCGGCCCTGGCGGCCTTCTACCTGGTCGGCCGCGACGCCCGGGCGGTGCTGTTCGGCCTGGTGGCCAGCGGCGCGGTCGGCTTCCTGGCCTTCATCGACATCTCCTTCAACCTGCTGCACGGCCTCTACGCCCCGGCCCGGCTGCTGGCCGACACCGGCCTGATCATGGAGGCGATCATCAACCTCAGCTGCGTCGTCGGCGCGGTGTGGTCGATCTGGCGCCTGTGGGAACACCCCCTCCGCCGCGCCGAAGACCGCCCCTCCCGCCTCGAAGCCCTGGAATCCGCCGACGCCCTCGGCAACTGAAGGGGGAGGCCCCCTCCACCACTTCGTGGTCCCCCTCCCCCGCTTCGCAGGGGAGGATAACAAAAACAACGTCTTAATCCTCCCCCGAGAATCGGGGGAGGGGGACCGCCGAAGGCGGTGGAGGGGGCGTCTC
>CAIQDO010000447.1 GCA_903870555.1 uncultured Caulobacteraceae bacterium | reverse complement strand
GGGCCGGCGGCTGGCGAACCGGCGACCGGCTGAACCTGGTCGAGACCCTGCGGGCCGCGACGCCCTGGCGAAGACTGCGCGCCACCGACGTCGACGACGGCCGGGTCCAGGTGCGCAAGGAGGACTTCCGCATTCGCCGGTTCGTCCAGCGCCGGGAATCGACCACCATCTTCGTCGTTGACGCCTCGGGGTCGTCCGCCTTCCAGCGCCTGGCCGAGGCCAAGGGCGCGGTCGAGCTGCTGCTGGCCAAGGCCTATGTCACGCGCACCCGGGTCGCCCTGATCGCCTTCCGCGGAACCGAGGCCGAACTTCTGCTGCCCCCGACCCGATCCCTGACCCGCGCCAAGCGGCGGCTGGCCGACCTTCCCGGCGGCGGCGGCACGCCCCTGGCCAACGGCATAGAGGTGGCCTTGCGCCTGGCGTTGTCGGAACGATCCGCCGAGCGCACGCCTCTGCTGGTGCTGCTGACCGACGGACGCGCCAATATCGGCCGAACCGGCCAGCCCGGGCGGGCGGCGGCGGTCGAGGACGCCCTGGCGGCGGCGAGGCTGGTGCGCGCCTCCGGCGTGGCCGCGGCCTACCTCGACACCTCGCCACGGCCCCGCGCCGACGGGGACGAGATCGCCCGGGCCATGGGCGCGGTGTACGCGCCCCTGCCCTATGCCGACGCCAACAAGGTGTTCGCCCTGGTCGACGACATCCGCGTCGGCGGCGGTGACCGTCCCCCACGCGGCGGTTCGCGCGGATGAGTCGCCCGGACTGGAACGTCGAGGGACGGGGCTGGCCCAATCGAGAGGCCAGCCGGTTCGTCCTGGCCGGCGGCCTGCGCTGGCATGTCCAGGTGATGGGATCCGGGACACCGATGCTGCTGCTGCACGGCTCGGGCGCCGCGACCCACAGCTGGCGCGACCTGGCCCCGCTGCTGGCCCGCGACTTCACCGTCATTGCTCCGGACCTGCCCGGCCATGGCTTCACCCAGGCCCCGGCCGGCGACGGGGCGTCGCTGCCGGGCATGACCCGGGGCGTCGAGGCCCTCCTGGCCGCCCTGGGGGTCAAGCCGGTTATCGCGGTCGGACACTCCGCCGGCGCCGCCATCGCCCTTCGCCTGCGGCTCGACGCGGCGGCGCGCGGCGGCGATCCGCTGGGCGGGGGCGTTGTCGCCCTCAACGGCGCCCTGTCGCCCTTTCCCGGCGCGGCCGGCCACCTGTTCCCGGCCCTGGCGAAACTGCTGTTCCTCAATCCGGTGGCGATCCACCTGTTCGCCTGGCGCGCCAGTCAACCCGGCGCGGTCGCCCGTCTGATGGAGAGCACCGGCTCGCGCATCGACTCGGCCGGCCTGGATTTCTATCGCCGCCTGATGAGCACCACTGGCCATGTCGAGGGCGCCCTGGCGATGATGTCGCAGTGGAATCTGGAACCGCTGCGGGCCGATCTGGGCGACCTCACCGTCCCCCTGACCCTGGTCGCCGCCGGGAACGACCACGCCGTTCCGCCCCGTGTCGCCCACGAAGCCGCCGCTCTCGCGCCCGGCGCGACGGTGGTCGATCTGCCCGGCCTCGGTCACCTCGCTCATGAGGAATCGCCGGCTCTGGCGGCGTCCATCATTCGGCGCGCCGCGGGCGCGCCGGACTGACGCAGGGACCCGCGCGTCCCTTGTCTTGCCGAGGCTGAAAGGGCTAAGTGTCACCTTATGTTGACACTTGAGCGCCCGCCGAGTCTGGACAAGCCCGACGACGATCGTCGTCCTCACGCCGTGATCATCGGCAGCGGTTTCGGGGGACTCGCCGCGGCGGTCCGTCTGGGCGCCCGAGGCTACCGCGTCACCGTCCTGGAACGGCTCGACGCCCCCGGCGGCCGCGCCTACGTTCATCGCCAGGATGGCTTCACCTTCGATGGCGGGCCGACCATCATCACCGTGCCCTATCTGTTCGAGGACCTCTGGAAGCTGTGCGGCCGCCGGTTCGCCGACGACGTCGATCTGAGGCCGATGGACCCTTTCTACAAGCTGGTGTTCGACAACGGCGACACCGTGGTCTGCCACGCCGACGACAACGCCATGCGCGACGAGGTGGCGCGGATCGCGCCGAAGGATCTGGCCGGCTACGACCGATTCATGGCCCGCAGCCGCGAGATGTGCGCCATCGGCTTCGAGAAGCTCGGCCATGTGCCGTTCATGTCGCTGACCGACATCGCCAAACAGGCGCCGGATCTGCTGCGCCTGGGCGCCTATCGCTCCGTCTACGGTCTGGTGTCGAGCTTCGTTAAGGATCCGCGCCTGCGGTTCGCCCTGAGCTTCCATCCCCTGTTCGTCGGCGGCAACCCCTTCGACACCACCGCCGTCTACTGCATGATCTCCGATGTCGAACGCCGGTGGGGCGTGCACTGGGCGATGGGCGGCACGGGCGCCCTGGTCAAGGGACTGGTCAATCTGATCGAAGGCCAGGGCGGCGCCCTGCGGCTCAACGCCGACGTCGCCCGGATCGAGGTCGAAAACGGGGTGGCCAAGGGCGTCAGCCTGAAGTCGGGCGAACGCATCCCCGCCGATATCGTGGTGTCCAACGCCGACGCCGCCTTCACCTACAAGACCCTGGTGCCCGCCTCGGCCCGCAAGCGCTGGACCGATGGGAAACTCGATTCGGCCACCTACTCCATGGGGCTGTTCGTCTGGTACTTCGGCACGCGCAAGCGCTTCGAGGACGTCGCCCACCACACCATTCTCGTCGGCCCGCGGTACCGCGGCCACGTCAATGAGATCTTCGCGGCCAAGACCCTGCCCAAGGACATGAGCCTCTACCTTCATCGCCCCACGGCCACGGACCCCTCCCTGGCGCCGGAGGGCTGCGACGCCTTCTATGTCCTCTCGCCGGTGCCGCACCTCGACGCCGACTACGACTGGACCACTCAGGCCGAGGCCTACCGGCTCAGGGTCGAACAGCGCCTGTCCGAAACCCTGCTGCCAGGCCTCGCCGACGAGATCGTGTCGTCGCGGGTGGTCACCCCGATCGACTTCCGCGACCGCCTGTGCTCGATCAAGGGGGCCGGTTTCAGCCTCGCGCCACGACTGACCCAGAGCACCTGGTTCCGGCCCAACAACCGCAGCGAGGACATCAAGAACCTCTATCTGGTCGGCGCCGGAACGCAGCCCGGCGCGGGCGTGCCGGCGGTGCTGTCCTCGGCCCGGATGCTCGATCAGCTCGTTCCGGACGCCGTCGCGCGATGACGGCGCCCGCCTTTTCCAGAAACGCCGACCGCGCCGCCTGCCGCGAGATGATCCGTGGCGGGTCGCTGTCGTTCTACACAGCCTCCCTGCTGCTGCCCGAATCGGTGCGGGAAGGCGCCTACGCCCTCTATGGATTCTGCCGCCTGTCCGACGACGCGGTGGACGCCGAGGGCCGCGCCGGCGACGCCGTCGAGCGCCTGCGCGCCCGGCTGGACAGGGTCTACGCCGGCAATCCCCTGCCGGAGGCAGTCGATCGCGCCCTGGCCGACGCCGTCGAGCAGTTCGCCATTCCGAGGACGCTGATGGAGGCCCTGCTGGAAGGCCTGGAGTGGGACGTGGCCGGCAGGGACTATGAGACCCTGAGCGATGTCTACGCCTATGGCGCCCGGGTGGCCGGCGCGGTGGGCGGCATGATGGCGGCGCTGATGGGCGCCCGCGCCCCGGATCTGGTGGCGCGCGCCTGCGACCTGGGCGTCGCCATGCAGCTCACCAACATCTGCCGCGACGTCGGCGAGGATGCCCGAATGGGCCGCATCTACCTGCCGCGGACCTGGCTGCGCGAGGCGGGGGTCGATCCGGAGGCCTTCCTGGCCGATCCGCGCTTCAGCCCCCAGATCGCCTCGGTCGTCGCCCGCCTGCTGGCCAAGGCCGATGAGCTTTACCGCCGCGCCGATGTCGGCATCGCCCAGCTCGACCCGGCGTTCCGGCCGGCGATTTTCGCCGCCCGCCACCTCTACGCCGAGATTGGGGTCCTGCTCGCCAAGCGCGGCCTCGATTCGGTCAATCGGCGCACCACCGTCTCGGCCGGACGCAAACTCTGGCTGCTTGGCCGCGCCACGCGCCAGGCGATGGCGTCGCCCGTCGCCACGCCGATCCTGCCGCCGCTCGACGAGACCCGGTTTCTGGTCGACGCCATGGCCGAGGCGACCGCGCGCCTGGCGCCGACGCCGACGCCGCGACCGCGGACGGTCGGCGCCGATCTGATCTGGACAGTGGAGCTGTTCGCCACCCTGGCCGGGCGGGAACGCTCGGCTGATCCCGCGGGCTGACGCGAAGGTCGCCGACCATGACCCCGGCCCTGATGGTGACCCTTGAGTTCGTGATCACCGCCGGGGCGGCGGTCGTCTGGGGTGGCTGGGAATACTGGAAGATCCGACCAGGCAAGACCGAAGACCCGCCTCCGCAGCGGGCCGCTCGACAGGCCGGCTCACCAGAAGATCCGGGGCATCCGGAAGGGTAGCATCGCCCGCACGATCGGGCTGCGAAGCCGGTCCAGCGACAGGCTCTCGTGAACGATGTCCGCCCAGACGCCGTCGTGACGCGCGCGCAGCGCCGAGCGGGCGTAAAACGGCGTGTCCTCGAGACTCTGGCGGGCCCCGGGATCGTCGGGGCCTTCGGCGCGCAACCGGCGGGGAATTCGCCAGCCCGTCGCCGGCAGGCGAAGGCGTGGCGGGGGCTCGACGATTCGGACGGCGGCGTCGCCGTCGAAACTCAGCGCCAGCTGCGCCGCCTCGCCGGTCCGGCGCGCCACGTCGTAGCAGATCAGGGCCCCTGTCGGCAGATGGGCCCGCGACCAGTCCCAGCCGGTGAAGGCGTCCTCAAGCGGTTCATCCCCGGCGTTGGTGTCGAAATAGCCCAGGCCACGCCAGCCGCCCGCCGGGTCGGTCAGCCGCACCTCGACTTCTGCGCGGGGAAGAATCGGCCGCCAGAGGTGCCGGCCGGCGGCGTCCAGGCTCCAGGCCTGCCGGTTGACGGCCCCGGCGCGCAGCCGGATCGTCCCGCGCAGGCGGGACCTTCGAGGGGCGGTCACCTCGTCGAACGTCACCGTCAGGCCGCCGTCGTCCCAGGCCAGGGCGCTCGGTCCGATCGACAGGGTGGCGTGGTCGCGCGTCACCGAGCCGCGGCCACGCTCGGTCATCGCCCATCCGCGCCCGGCCTCACCATAGAGGGCGACATTGACGGCGCAGTGGTCGAGGGGATCGGCCCGGCCCGACCAGGCATAGTAGGGGGAGAACACGCTGCCGATGAACGCGATCAGCGTCAGGCCGGAACGTCCGTCGTCGCTGACCGCGTCCAGATACCACCAAGCGTAGCCGCCGGGGCCCACGACCGCGTCGAATCCTGGTCCGCCATCACCCGCGAGGCCGCCAGCCGGCCCGATAGGGCGGCCATCGGCAGCCCCGGCCCAGGGTGAGCCCCCCCGCCCGCCAGATAGAGGCCCGGCAGCCGCGTCCTCGACCCCGGCCGGAGGAACGTCGACCTCCAGCCCTGCGTCGCCGTTCCGTACAGGGCCCCGCCCGCGCCCGGAAACGCCCGGTGGAAATCCGTCGGCGTCGTCACCAACGCCGGCGACCCCATTGGACCGACCGTCAGGCCGCACCGCGCCAGATGGTCTTTCACTCGCTTTTCGCACGCCGCGATGTCTCCCGGGTCAAGGTTCCGACGGTCGCCGTTCGCCGGCGCGTTCACAAGCAGCAGCAGCCGTTCCGGGCCCTGGGGCGACGATCCGCCGCCGCCCTCCCGGTCCTGGGCGCAGACATAGACCGTCGGCTCACCGGGGAGCCGGTCGCGCCGGCCGATGTCGTCGAACTCGGCCCGGTAGTCGCTGGAGAAGAACACATTGTGCCGCCCAAGGGCGAAGCCCCCCGTCGCCGCCGTCATCGACCAGGTCAGGGCGGACAGCGACCGGGCGGTCGCCGGCCTGGCCGACACGGCCGCCGCGGCGATCGGCCCGAACGCGCCTTGGGCCAGGGCCTGGACATCGGCGTTGACCACCACACGTTCGGCCGGCGTCCAGTCGCCGTCGGCGGTGGTCACGCCGGTGGCGCGACCAAACGTCACGCCGATCGAGGTCACCTCGGCGTCATGGCGGAACACCACGCCCAGCCGTCGCGCCAGCGCCTCCAACGCCTCCGCCAGTCTTTGCATGCCCCCCTCGACGACCCACACCCCTTCCCGCTCCACATGCGCCACCAGCATCAGCGTCGCGGGCGCGGCGAAAGGCGAGGATCCGCAATAGGTGGCGTAACGGGCGAACAGCTGGCGCAGCCGCGCGTCGGAAAAGTGCCGTCCGACCGCGTCCCACAGGGTTTCGAACGGACGAATCGCCAGCAGGTCGCCGAGCCGGTGAAGCCCGACACGAACCGCCAGGCCCGTCGGGCTGGTCTGCGGTCGGCGCAGGTAAGGCCGCTCCAGAGTCTCGAAGATGCGCCGGGACTCGGCGCAGAAGGCGCGGTAGCCGCGCGCCTCCGCCGCGCCGGCCATCTCGCCGATCGCCGCCTCCGACCGGTCGATATCGGAAAACAGGTCCAGCGCCGTCCCGTCCGGCCAGGCGTGGCGGGCCAGGCGGTCGAGACGCGTCAAGGTCAGGTGGCGATCGAGTCGGTCGCCGGCCCGGTCGAACAGATCGTCAAAGACCCCCCGCAGGGTGAACACCGTCGGACCGCTGTCCACCGACGCTCCGCCGACGCAAACG
>CAIQDO010000446.1 GCA_903870555.1 uncultured Caulobacteraceae bacterium | reverse complement strand
GGTGGGGCCGATGATGTTGACGCGCGGCGGGGCGCCCGCCGCGCGGGGCCGCGCCTTCACCGCCTTCTTCGGACCGAACTGGGTCCACAGCCAGGTGAGGGCGCGGTCGGCGCTCTGCCACTGGTCCTCGTCGATGGTGCGAGGCAGGAAGCGATGGATATTGGTGCCTTCCGGCGTCACCCCCCCGCCGATCATCTCGGCGATCGAGCCGGTGACCACCACCGACGGCAGGTCGTGATCCAGCGTCCGCCAAGCGCGTTTCATCGCCGCTTCGGTGCCGGTCTGACCTAGCTCCTCCTCGCCGAGGCCGGTGACGACGATCGGGAGTTCATGCGGAGGCAGGCCATCTGTGTAGTGCAGCACCGAGGTCACCGGCAGATTCTCGCAGCCCACCGGACCGTCGATGATCACCTGCAGGCCCTTGATGGCGGTGAAGGCGTAAACGGCGCCCCAGTAGCCGCCCGCGCGGTCGTGATCGAGGACGAGGGTCACGTGCCCACCGCCTCTTCCTGCGCGCGCGTCGCCGCCGCGATCTTGGCGTAGCGGGCCTTGAATTCCGGGCGATCGACCGGGATCTCTTCCCAGACGCCGGCGGCGTGACCGGATCCGACCCCCTCGAAGAAGGCGCTCATGGTCTCGAAGCGAGCCTTGTTGCCGAGCGCCGCGTTGATCACCTGAGCCAGGGAGCCCGCGCCCGCCGGGCCCATCAGCGGCCTGGCCGAGATCAGGTTGGTGAAGTACAGGGCCGGGATGGACCGCTGCTTGGCGTGCTGGACCACCGGGGTGGTGCCAATCGCCAGGTCAGGTCCGAATTCGTCCACCGCCTCCAGATCCTGCTCAAGCGAGGCGCGGAAGCGCACCTTGACTCCGCGCGCCTCCAGCCATTCCCGGTCGGGGGCCGACCAGGGCGTGGCTGGGCAGGCGGAGCCGACATAGGGCACCTCCGCTCCGCTCTCGATCAGCAGGCGGGCCACCAGCAGTTCGGAGCCCTCATAGCCGCTGACGGTGATGCGACCCTTGATCGGCGCCGCCGCGAGGGCGGCCTCGATCGCGGGCAGGAAGCGGTTCTTCGAGGCGTCGACGGCGGATTGGGCGATGCCGCAGGCCTGGCCGATGGCGTCGAGCCATGCGGCGGTTCCGTCCCGGCCCACCGGGGCGGAGCCGACCACGGACCGGCCAGCCGTCTGGAACTCGCGCACGGACGCCGTGTAGAACGGATGGATCGCCGCCACGGTGGCGCAGTCGAGCGCGGCGTAGAGTTCGCGCCATTCGCGGGTCGGCACGACGGGGCCGGCGGCGAGACCCAAGGGAGCCAGCATCATGCCGATGCCCACGGGGTCCACCGGGAACATCTCGCCCAGAAGCGTGACGGTCGGCTTGTCGGACAGTTCGCGCGGGGCGGCAACGGGACCCTGCTCGGCCTCGATGCGGGCGTAGCGCAGCATGGCCCCGGCCAGAACGTCCTTGGCTTCCGCGTGCGTGGGGACGCCAAAGCCCGGCACGTCGATGCCGATGATCCGCACCCCGTTGATCTCCTTGGGGAGCAGCCGCAGCGGCACGCCCGAGGCGGTGGGCACGCACAGGTTGGTGACGATCACCGTGTCGTAGAGTTCGGGGTCGGCGATCTGGAACACCGCCTCGCGGATGTCCTCGAACAGCTTGCCGGTGACCAGGGTCTCGGAATTGAACGGCACATAGCCCACCGTCCGTCGCGCGCCGTAGAAATGGGAGGTGAAGGTCAGTCCATAGACGCAGCAGGCCGAACCCGAGAGGATGGTGGCGGTGCGCCGCATCCGCAGCCCGACGCGCAGGGAGCCGAACGCTGGGCACATGCTCTGGGGCTGGTCATGCGGGCCTTTTGGATAGTCGGCCGCGTATTGCGCCAGAACCTCCGACTTGCCCGCCGCCTCCGCCGCCGCGCGCATTTCCGCGGCGCCGCCGTGGCAGCCGTCCGACTCGGCCGTCGCCGGGGGCGCGGGGTCGGAGGGATCGGAGAAAAGGTACTTACGCATGACTACTCACACCGCGTCGTAGATGACTTCGAGGGAGTGGGGCTCGGAGAACACCCCGCCGCGCATGTCGGCCTGGGTGGCGGGCCGCAGCACGAAGTCGCCGCCGGTTTGATCGGGCGCGAACAGACCCAGCAGGCCGTCCTGGGTCAGCGGTTTGGGACGCATTGGCTCGGCGGTGGCGACGTTTTCGGCCAGGGCCTCGAACAGAGGCCCCCAGCGATCGCCCGGGCGGCCGATGATCTGGTAGTTGGCCGACTTGCGGCGGATGTCCTCGTCCGCGGGGATCGCGGCCAGGACGGGGATGCCCACCGCTTCGGCGAAGGCCTTGGCCTCGCCGGTTCCGTCGTCCTTGTTGATCAGCATGCCAGCCACGCCGACATTGCCACCGAGCTTGCGGAAGTATTCCACAGCCGAGCAGACATTGTTGGCGACATAGAGCGACTGGAGGTCGTTCGACCCCACCACGATCACCTTCTGGCACATGTCCCGGGCAATCGGCAGACCGAAGCCACCGCAGACCACGTCGCCGAGGAAGTCGAGCAGGACGTAGTCGAAACCCCAGTCGTGGAAGCCAAGCTTTTCCAGCAGTTCGAAGCCGTGGATAATGCCCCGGCCGCCGCAGCCGCGCCCGACTTCCGGTCCGCCGAGCTCCATGGCGAACACGCCGTCGCGGGTGAAGCAGACATCCTCGATCTTCACCTCTTCACCGGCCAGCTTCTTCTTCGAAGAGGTCTCGATGATCGTCGGGCAGGACTTGCCGCCGAACAGCAGCGAGGTGGTGTCCGACTTGGGGTCGCAGCCGATCAAAAGCACGCGTTTGCCCTGCTGGGCCATCATGTAACTGAGGTTGGACAGGGCGAAACTCTTGCCGCTGCCGCCCTTGCCATAGATGGCGATCACCTGGGTCTTGCTGGTCGTCGGACCGGTGTGGACGGGGTCCGGCTCGATGGCCGCTTCCTGCCGCAAGGCGCGGTTGACGATGAGGGTCACGGTCACAGGGACACTCCCCGGACGGCGGCCGCCGCCTCGGTGCGGACGATTCCGCGCGCGCGCATCGCTCGGTCACTCGGCGCGGGCGATCTGATCACGTCAAAGACCAACAGGAATCTCACCATTTCCGACCCCCAGGGCGGACAAGCCGCCATCCCGCCAACGACAGAGTGTCAAACTAAATTGACGGTATTGGTTGTCAATTCAAATGTTCAGATCGGGCGAATTCACCGCAGGTTCCGCCGTCAGCTGTCCTCGTCCCAGTTCAGAATCATTTTCAGGCAGGAGGGGTCGCCGAATGCCGTGCGGTAGGCCTGGTCGGCCTCGGCGGCCCGAAAGCGGTGCGTGATCAGGCCGTCCAGCGACAGGGCCCCGCCGTCGATGAGGGCCGTGGTGGCGGGGAGGTCCGGCGGCGCCCATTCGGCCGCGACCCGCAGCCGGGCCTCGCGCATGAAGGCCGGCGGGAAGGTGAAGGTCAGCGGCTGGTCGTAGAAGCCCGCCAGAACCACCTCGCCGCCCCGGGCCAGGCGGGCGATCAGGCTGTCGAGCAGCCGCGAATCGCCGCTGACATCATAGATCGCCCTGTAATCGCGCCGCGGGTCGTCGTCGGGGTGGATCACCCCGTAGCCCTCGGCCCCCGCATGCCGGGCCGGATTGGTCTCCCATACGGTCGGAGGCGGACCGCCGAGCGCGACAGCGATCCGGGCCAGCAGCCGGCCCAGCACCCCATGACCTATGATCAGGTCGGCGGGCGCGCCGTCGCCGCTGGCCAGGGCGTGACGCGCCGTGGCGGCCAGGGCGATCAACGCTCCCTGCTCGCCAAGGCCGGGGTCTATGTCCGGCGCCCGGGCGCCGGCGACCACCAGAGTGCGGGCGGCGCCGCCGAACAGGCCGCGGGCGTCCTTGAAACCGGATGAGCCGGGAACGAACACCGTCTGACCGATCCGGCCCCGCATCTTGGCCCCGGCGTCGACCACCACCCCGACCGATTCGTAGCCGGGCACCAGCGGGTAGCCCATGCCGGGAAAGGGCGGCATCCGGCCGGTCCACAGCAGGCGCTCGGTGCCGGTGCTGATTCCGCTCCAGCGCACCTCGACGACAAGGTCGTCGTCGCCGGGCGCCTTCAGCTCAAGGCGGCGAAGGGCAAGGCGTTCGGGCTCCTCGATGACGACGGCAAGGGTGTCCATGACGGGCTCCAGATCAGGGGCGCGCCAGCATGGCGCGCAGCAGGTGGGGGGATCGGGTGCGCAGGAGGCGCGCGCGAGTGAAACCGGCGGCGCGCAGCAGGCTGCCGATCTCAGCCGGCGTGCGGGCGCGGCCGCGACCCATGGCTGTCAGGTAGGCGGCGAAATAGACGTCGGCGACGCGGTCGGCGCGCGGCGCGTCCGACATCGGTTCGGCCAGCAGCAGGGCGCCGTCGGGCGGCAGCGCCTCACGAACCGCGCGCAGCAACCGCGCCGCTCCAGCGTCGTCCTGGTCGTGAAGGATGCGGATCAGGCTGATCAGATCCGCGCCCCTCGGCAGGGGACCAGCCAGGAAATCGCCTTCGACCACCTGGGACCGGCCAGCCAGGCCCGCGGCGTCCAGCCGGGCCCGGGCGATGGCCGCCACCGCCGGCAGATCGAACAGCATCAGCTCCAGATTCGGCGCGCGGGCCGCGGCCGCGGACAGGAAGACGCCCGCGCCGCCGCCGACGTCCAGCAGCCGGCGATGGCGGTCCACGCGGTAGGCGTCGAGGACGTCGGCGGCGACGGTAGGCTGGGTCGCCGCCATCAGGGCCGAGTAGGCCCTGGCGGTGTCCGGTGAAGCGGTGTCCGGGGCGCTGGCGTCCGGAGCGCCGGCGCCGGCATAGGGCCAGAACGCCGCCAATCGCCCCCCGCCGGCGGGGGCCGACAGGTCTGGGGCGTCGGCGAGATCGGCGTAGAGAGTCTGGTTGTGCAGGATCATGGCCACGAGGCCGTCATCGCCGTTGAGGATCGCGCCCCGGGCGCCCAGAGCCCAGCTGTCGGGTCCATCGCGTTCGGCCAGGCCGAGGGCCGCGGCCGCCGCCAGCAGGCGCCCGGCGGCCTCTCCGGAAAGACCCGTCCTGCCGGCCAGGGCGACGGTGGTCGCCGGACCGTCCGCCAGCGCCGCGAGCACGCCCAGCCGCAGGCAGGCGGTCAGAATCTGGGAATAGACGAAGCCGGACACCAGATCGAACAGGTCCAGCGCCCGGCGCCGCGCGACGCCGCGCGTGAGCGGAAAGTCCGCGGCCCAGCGTCGGAACCCTGGATCGGCCAAACGGCGATTGCGCCAGGCGACCCATTGGCGCCGCCAGCGATCCCGCCATCGGGCCGGGGTCCCGAGGCTCAGGCGGCCGACCGGGTGAGCGACTTGGGGGCCAGGCGTGTCGCCTGAAGCTGGACCAGATCGCGCAGAACCTGGGCGCCGTCGCAGGCGGGGATGGAGTCGACGGCCTCCCCCACCAGCGACTTCAGACGCTGGTAGGCCCCCTGCAAGCCCAGTTCAGTCACCACGCTTGGGCGGCCCAGCGCCGCATCCTGGCCGGCGGGCTTGCCAAGATCCGCCTCGGTCAGCACCGCGTCGGCGAGGTCGTCCGCCACCTGATAGGCCGAGCCGAGCTTCTCGCCAAGCCGGCGCCAGGGGGCCGGATCGGCTCCCGCCGCGATGGCGCCGGACATGGTCGCCGCCACGAACAGGGCGCCGGTCTTGGCGCTGTGATAGGCCTCGACGGGCGCGACCGGCTCGCTTTCCCAGGCCTGGCCCGCGACGATACCGCTCGGCATGCCCACGCCGCGGGCGACCGTGGCCAGCAGTGGCGGCAGGCGGGCGGGGGCGGCGGCGCCGGCCCGGCCGAGCACCTCGAAGGCCATCACGATCAGGGCGTCGCCGGCCAGAACGGCCAGGGGCGCGCCATACAGGGCGTGTACGGACGGTCTGCCTCGCCGGGTGGCGGCGTTGTCGAAACAGGGCAGATCGTCATGGGCCAGGGACGCGCAATGGAGCATCTCGATGGCGGCGGCGGCGGCGTCCGCCAGCGCCGGTTGGTCATCGCCGCAGGCGCCGGCGATGGCCAGGGCGAGCTGAGGACGAACCCTGGCGCCGCCGGAGAAAAGCGCGTGTCTTACCGCCGCGGACAACAGGGGCGGCGCGGCCCCGAATTCCGCGCGGGCGACCGCAGCCTCCAGGGCGATTTCGACACGCTGCGCCATCAACCGGATCTCCACGCTCTGGGGCCCCGCGGCGCCCGTGAAGGAAGTGTCATGCAGGCTAGACACATGGTACCGTCAAAATCAATGCGTTCCCTCAAGGCGCCGGCGGCGGCGGAAAAGATTGTGGTGGTGGGCGCCGGGGTCGGCGGCCTGGCCTGCGCCATCGACCTGGCGGCGGCGGGCCGGTGCGTGACGGTGCTCGACCGCGCGCCCCGCAGCGGCGGCCGGCTGCGTGACGTTTGCGTCGGCGG
>CAIQDO010000445.1 GCA_903870555.1 uncultured Caulobacteraceae bacterium | reverse complement strand
GGCGACGTTGGCCGAGGCCTCGACCCCATCCTTGAACTCGGCGTAGCGCGCCGCGTCGTACAGCACCTTAACGTAGGGGCAGGGACCAGCGTTGCGAAGCTGCGGCAACGGGGTGTTGAGATTGCCGAATTCCTCCTCGCGCTTCTTGCGCTTGGCGTCGTCGTCGTCGGATTGCTGGCCGCCACCGCCACCCCCGCCGCCGCGACCGCTGCCGCCGCCGAACTGGGCGAAGGATGATCCCGCGGTGAGCAGGGACAGAGCGGCGCAAGCGGTGAACAGCAGGACGCGGATTGGGGGCATGGGGGAGTCCGGGGCGAGGCCGGCCGGGAACCGGCCTGAACGGGTCGATAGGGGGCTGTGATAGCGGCATATCCGGGGCGCCGCAACGCAAACGGCGGCTTGACGCTGAGGCCACGGTCCCCGATCAGGGGTCATGGCCGTCTACACCGACATTACCGACCAGGAACTCGAAGCCTTCCTGACGGACTACGACGTAGGGGCCGCTCTGGCCTTCAAGGGCATCGCCGAGGGGGTGGAGAACTCCAACTTCATGCTGGAGACCACCGCCGGGCGCTATATTCTCACCGTCTACGAGCGGCGCGTGAACCGCGACGACCTGCCGTTCTTCCTGGGTTTGATGCAGCACCTGGCGGCCCACGGCTATCCCAGCGCCACGCCGATCGCCGACCGTTCAGGTGCGATCCTGAAGACCCTGCGGGGCAAGCCCGCCGCGTTGGTCGCCTTCCTGCCCGGCCTGTCGGTGCGCCGACCCACCGTCGCCCATTGCCGGGAGGCGGGCGAGGGTCTCGCCTGGCTACACAAGACCGCGGAGGGTTTCACCGGCCGACGGGTCAACGCCCTGGGCCACGGCGCCTGGGCGCCTATGTTCGCCGGACTCGAGGCCGACGCCGACGCCCTGAAGCCGGGCCTGGCGGCGACCATCCGCGCCGACCTCGCCCTGTTCGCCAAAAGCTGGCCCCTCGATCTGCCCAAGGGCGTGATCCACGCCGACTATTTCCCCGACAATGTCTTCTTTGCAGACGGCCGGTTCGTCGGCGCCATCGATTTCTATTTCGCCGCCTGGGACGATCTGGCCTTCGACATCGGCTCGGCCGTCAACGCCTGGTGTTTCGAGGCCGACGGCGAATTCAATGTCACCCAGGCCCAAGCCTTCCTCGACGGCTACGAGCGCCGACGGCCGCTGTCTCAGGCCGAGCGCGCGGCCCTGCCGCTCCTGGCCCATGGCGCCGCGTTGCGCTTCTTCCTGACAAGGCTCGTCGACTGGAGCGCCACGCCGGCCGGGGCGCTGGTCAGACCCAAAGACCCGCTCGAATACGAGCGCAAACTCGCGGTTCATCGCGAGGGACTGCCGGGATTCGGAGTTCGCGGATGACCCCCCCGGAGGCTGTCGCCACACCGAAGTCGTCCCTGAAGGTTGTCATCTTCACCGACGGATCCTGCCGGGGAAACCCGGGACCGGGCGGCTGGGGGGCCATCCTTACCGCCGGGGCCAATGAACGGGAAATCTGGGGGGGCGAGCCTGCGACCACCAACAATCGCATGGAGCTGACCGCCGCCATCGAGGCGCTGGACGCCCTCAAGCGGCCTTGCCACGTCGAACTGCACACCGATAGCCAGTATGTGAAGAACGGCATCACCCAGTGGCTGAGCCTGTGGAAGGCCCGCGGCTGGCGCACCATGACCAAGGGCGCGGTGAAGAACGAGGACCTGTGGCGCCGGCTCGACGAGGCCCGACTGCGCCACGAGGTCGACTGGCGCTGGGTCAAGGGCCACGCGGGCCATGAGATGAACGAACGCGCCGACGGCCTGGCCCGCAAGGGCCTGCTGGAGGTCGAGGCGAAGCTCAGGGGGCGTTAGCCCCCCGACCTTCGGTAACGTCTAACGGCAGCTGACGTTGCCGCGGTCGATCGAACGCCCAACCAGGGCGCCGGAGCCGGCCCCGAGGAGCGTGCCCAGGGTGTCGCCGCCGATGGCGTTGCCCAGGATGCCGCCGCCGATGGCGCCGATCACCATGCCGGTGGTGCCGTTGCTGCGGCGGCAATAGTAGCGCCCATCGTGGCCACGATAGACCCGCTCGTGGGCTGCCATGCGATGGGCGCGATAGCGCCCGGTCTGGTAGTGATCGGCAGGGTCCCAGCCGCTGTTGCTTTCGCCCTGCCATCGCGAGTGTTCCGAACGTTGGGCGAGAGCCGCCGTCGGGCCGACCGCCGTAGCGGCCAGAACCGCGGCGAGCGCGGCGACAATGAGTTTATGGGTCATGAGACGTTCCTTCTATGAGCGTCTCAACGGCCAAGCGTGGCGAAGGTTGCGGCCTTCCCCTACTCCCCGGCGGGAATGATCTCCTTGGGCGCCTCTCGCGGCGTAACCAGGCGGCCGAGCCGCGGGGTTATCCATCGTTCGAAGTCGTCGACGAACTCATAGACCACCGGCACCAGCAGCAGTGACAACACCGTCGAGGTGATGAGGCCGCCGATAACGGCGACGGCCATCGGCTGGCGGAACTCCGAGCCCTTGCCGAGGGTCAGGGCCGTCGGGAGCATGCCCGCCGCCATGGCCATGGTCGTCATGACGATAGGGCGGGCCCGCTCGCGGCAGGCTTCCATCAGCGCCGCCCTCTGGCTGGCCCCGGCGCGCTCGCGTTCGATGGCGTACTCCACCAGCAGGATCGAGTTCTTGGCCGCCAGGCCCATCAGCATCAGGAAACCGATCAGCGAGGGAATCGACAGCGACAGGTTCCAGATCAGCAGGGACGCGAACGCCCCGCCGATGGCGGTGGGCAGGGCGGCCAGGATGACAAGCGGCTTGAAGAAGCTCTGGAACAGCAGGACCATGACGGAATAGACCAGACCGATGGCTGCCAGAATCGCCAGGGCAAAGCCACCGAACAACTGGGCGTAGGCCTTTTCCTGGCCCTGGCTGGCCAGGCCTACGCCTGGCGGCAAGTGGGTGAGGATCGGCAGCTTGTGCACCCGGGCAATGGCGTCGCCGACCTGCGTGTCACCGGTGGTGTCGGCCTCCATGGTGATGTTGCGCTTGCGGTCGACCCGGTTGATCTGACCGGGCCCCGCCTGAAAGTAGACGTCGGCGACGCTATCGAGCGTCGTCACGCCGCCGCTGGCGGTGGGCAGGCGCAGGTTGCGGATCACCGACAGGTCGGAGCGGTCCTGCTGCGGCAGACGCACGCGGATCGGTATCCGGCGCTCGCCCTCGTCCATCTTCGAGACATTGGCGTCGATGTCGCCAAGAGTCGCCACGCGCGCGGCCTCGGAAATCGTCGTCACCGCCACGCCCAGGCGGGCGGCCTCATCGGGCTTGGGACGCACCACCAGTTCGGGGCCGCTGGGTGGCGTCGCCGGGCGGGGATCAGCGAGGCCAACGACAGTGCGCATCTGGCGCTGCAGTTCCAGGGCGGCGTTTTCCAGACCGACCCCGGTCTCGCTGGTCAGGATGATCCGGACCCCGCCGGCGCCAAAGCCCGAGATGTCGAAGCTCAGGCGGGCGTCGGGAATTTCGCGCAGTAGGACACGCAGGCGGTCGCGGATCTGGTTGACCCTGGCCTTTCGGTCGGACTTGAGGATCGCCACCACCGCGCCGTTGCCAACGCCGGAATTGTTGACGAAGCCACCTGGACCGCCCTCGATGCCGCCGGCGCCGACCTGCGAGAACACATGGTCGGTTTCGGGTTGACTGGCCAGCAGGGCGTCGACCTTGTCGATCGTTCTGTGCATATCGTCCAGGGTGGCGCCTGGGGGGCCCTGGATATTGACATAGTAGTAGTTGGGATTGCCCTCGGGCTGGACGCCTTTTTTGAGCGGGATGGCCAAGCCCAGGGAGCCGAACAGGATCAGGGTGCCGATCAGCAGCGACAGCCAGCGATGGTCCAGCGCCCAGCCGAGCGATCGGGTGTAGAATCGCGGGAGCGGCGGCCGCTCACGCGCCTCCTTGGGCGTCAGAAAATAGGCCGCCATCAGCGGCGTCAGCAGCCGGGCGACGACCAGCGAGAACAGCACGGCGATCGAGACCGTCAAGCCGAACTCACGGAAGAACTGCCCCGGGATGCCGGCCATGAAACCCACAGGCAGGAAAACCGCGACGATGGCGAAGGTGGTGGCCACCACCGCCAATCCGATCTGGTCGGCGCCCTCGATGGCGGCGTCGAAGGGCCTCATGCCGGTGTAGACGCGTTTTTCGATGTTCTCGATTTCGACGATGGCGTCGTCAACGAGAATGCCGATGACTAGTGCCAGCCCCAAAAGCGATATGTTGTTCAGCGTGAAGCCGAGCACTTTCATAACGGCGAAAGTCGGCACCATGCTCAATGGCATTGCCATGGCAGAGATAAGTGCAGAG
>CAIQDO010000444.1 GCA_903870555.1 uncultured Caulobacteraceae bacterium | reverse complement strand
CGCGAAGGCGCCGGCCTTGCCGACGTTGACGGCGATGGCGCCGACGCCGCCGCTGACCGTGCGGGCGCCGTTCGCCTGGGCGATGGCCACCGTGCCGGACGCGCCGGAGGTGATGGCGCCGAAGTCGAGGCCTTGGGTCTGGGTGACGGTGATGGGGGTAAAGATGGTGACGCCGGCGGTTCCGGTGGCGGAGGCGCCGTTGACCGAGTCGGCCATGGCGGAGGAGGCGGCGGCGACGGCGAGCAGGGCCGAGGCGGCGAGGAGGATGCGCTTCATGTGATAATCTCCAGGGTGTTGGTTTGGGTTGCGTTGCCACCCCCGTCCGGGGTGTTGACGACCTTCTAGGGGGACGCTCTGGAGGGCGATATTCGGCAAAACTACGATCGTAGAGTCACGACCCCTTGACGCTGGCGGCGTCGAGGTGCGCCGCGTTCGCGAGCGCTCAGAGTCAGGCCTTCATCTGATCGGGGTGACAGCCCCTCCCGTCGTAGGGCGTACGGGCCGAGACCTGCCGGTTGTCGAAATGTTTACCGCTTCGGCTTCTCCGCGTCTTTCACTTTGTCGCTCCCGACTCTAGCCTGAGTAAAAGGAAGTGATCCGCGATCCGCGCGGGCGTGATTCGTCGCTTCGATGGTCAATTCAGCGGGAGGTCGTCGGCGTTGAAGACAGGTTCGAAACTGGGAATTCTCGGCGGCCTGGCAATCGGCGCGGCCTTCGCCTTGCCGAGCGCGGTCAGGGCCGCGTTGGGTTCGGAGTCGCCCGCCACGCCGGAATACGCCGACGTCTATTTCGATCCATTTCCTGGCCAGTCCGACTATCAGTTGTTGGTGAAGTCCGACGAGCATTGTCACGGGACGGGTCTTGAAAAGATCATCGGCATGGTCGGTAACATCGTTTACCGCCATCGCGGCGGACCTTTCCACTGGACATTGGGCGAGCGGTTCTATTTTCGGGTCGCCGTCATCCGTCGCACTGCTTTCGCGAACTCCACCTGTAACAATGTAAGCAGTTTCGTCCCCGAACGCGGCAGAGCCTATCACATTTCCCAGCAAATCATCGGCTCCCAAGATCCTAGGGATCTTGGGAAGATCAATTCCTGCGTGATCCACGTGACGGCCGACGACGGCCAGACACCGGAGAGCTACGTTTCTCACCCTCTCGAAGAGAACGTCCTGACCGGCGTCCATTGCAAGACCACGCGCTTTTGACCGCGATCCGATGGGGCGCAAGGTTGCGCGATCCGTTGGTCGATCCGTCCCCTTGTGTTCGGCGCAGACCTCAGGGTGGAACTCACGAGCCGAGGTCCATGTTGCGGCTTCGAAACGCCCCTTGACGTTGTCGCGCATGGGTCGGAACGTCCGACGATGTTGAAGGTCTGGGGCCGCCGCAACTCGCAGAACGTCCAAAAGGTCATGTGGCTGGTGGGCGAACTGGATCTCGCGCATGAACATGTCCCCGCGGGCGGCGCCTTTGGCCGCCTCTCCGATCCGGAATTCAGCGCATTGAACCCGAACCGGCTGGTGCCGGTGATCGAGGACGAAGGATTGCCGGTCTGGGAGTCACACACGATATTGCGCTACTTGGCGGCGAAGTACGGTGGACCCTTGTACTGGCCGCTCGACGCCGGAAAGAGATCGACCTTCGATCGCTGGATGGATTGGTCTCAGGCCCTGTGGCAACCCGCGTTCCTCACCGGTGTGTTCTGGGGGCTATACCGCACGCCGGAGCCGCAGCGCGACTGGACGGCCATCCGCAGGAGTATCGCTCGCTGCGCCGAATTGATGGAGATCGTCGAAGGCGTGCTCGAGGGTCGCGCCTACCTGGCCGGCGATCGCTTCACCATCGGTGACATTCCCCTAGGGTCAACTCTGTATCGTTACTTCGAGCTGGAGATCGATCGACCTTCCTTGCCCCGCGTCGAGGCCTGGTATGATCGGCTCAAAGCCCGGCCTGCCTACCAGCAGCATGTGCTGATCCCGTTCGATGATCTCAAGGGAAAACTCTCGTTCTAGGGGCAGGCCTCGACGACAGCGCCAAGGGTGGCTCTACATCCCGTACCCGGAATTTCGAACGTTCGCTTAGCGGTCGTTCCTCATTGGGAACCCAACGAAAAAACGCGGCCGGGCGTCTGCCCTGCCGCGTTTTTAGTCTATTGCTCCGCCGGCCAAGCAGGAGCGGGCTCGGATCAGGGATAGTTCACGGCCACGGTGTAGGAGCCGGTGTAGGCGCCGGCCGGGGTGTTGGCGGGCACGTTCAGCGAGCCGCCGACGTTGAAGGTCGCCGACGTTCCGGCCAGGACGACCGGCAGGTTGCTGGCGAGCGTCGTTCCCGTGATGCCGCCGGAGAAGCCGGTGAT
>CAIQDO010000443.1 GCA_903870555.1 uncultured Caulobacteraceae bacterium | reverse complement strand
GCCTTCGCCAGCGCCAGCCACAACCACTGGGCGGCGAGGGAAGTGGAGTCCTGGCCGGATACCGCGCGCCAAGGCCGCGAGGCGGGGCCGTTCGACCCGAAATTGCCCGTGGCCGTGATTCTCGCTGGCGGGCCGGCCCCGGTGGCCGGCTTTCGCGCGGTTCAGGCCGCGCCGGCCCACGCTTCGAAACGCGGATACATCGATCAGGTTCACGGTGCGTCCCATGCGACCATGCTGAACGACGACTTCGCCGATGCGGTGGTGCGGGGCATCGATCACGTACGGTCCGTCGAGACCGCCTGATCGAAGCGGGAACAGGCCCGGCGGGAAACGCCAGGCCCATTGAACGGTCTGGGCCTAAGCCCGGATGACCTTTTTCGGGGCCGCGATCAGGCCTTCGCGCTGCATGCGCTTGCGGGCCAGCTTGCGGGCGCGGCGGACGGCCTCGGCCTTCTGGCGGGCGCGCTTTTCCGAGGGCTTTTCGTAATGGACGTGCCGCTTCATTTCGCGGAACGAGCCTTCACGTTGCATTTTCTTCTTCAGCGCCTTGAGCGCTTGGTCGACATTGTTATCGCGAACGAAGATCTGAACCACCGGTCCTCCTGTGGGTCCCCGTGAGGCCACGGGACAGCGATTCCGGAAGGGGCCTTCCAGAACAAGTGGCGGCAATTATCAGGCGATGGGCCTTTTGTCCATGCGGCCCCGAGGGTGTAAATGGCTCCATGAGCGAACAAAACGCCACGAGCGAACAAAACGATTGGGCGGGCGAAACCGAAGCCCGACTCCTGAGCGCCACGCTTCCCCACGTGGGACGACTGGGCTGGACCCGCCGGGCCCTGGCGGCCGGCGCCGCCGATATCGGCCTGACGGCGGCCGAGGCCGAACTCCTGCTGCCCGAAGGGCCGCGCGACCTTGCCGCCTTGCTGGCGCGCCGCCACGACGCCGCCGCCCTGGCGGCCCTGGCCGGCGTCGATCCGGCGAGCCTGAAGATCCGCGAGCGCATCCGCTCCGCTTCCCTGGCAAGGCTCGCCGCCGCCCTGGCCGACGAAGACGCGACGCGCCGTTGGATGGGCTTCCTCGCCCTGCCGGGCAATGCCGCCCTGGGTCTGCGCCTGCTGTGGTCCAGCGCCGACGTCCTGTGGCGATGGGCGGGAGACACCGCCACCGACGAGAACCATTACACCAAGCGGCTGCGCCTGGCGGAAATCCTGCTATCGACCCTGGCTCTGCGTCTGACGGCCGGCCAGACGGTCGCGGAGGCTCATCTCGACGGGCGGATCGCCGCCGTGATGGCGTTCGAGCGCTGGAAGGCGGGCTTTCAGCCGGCCGAGTTCGCCCATCGCCTGGCGGGAACCCTGGGCCGGCTGCGCTACGGCGGCGCGAAAGCCTGAGCCCGGCGTGGCTCAGGTCGCCTGTGGGTCGAGCCGTGACAGCCGGTTGACGTGGCCCATCTTGCGGCCGGCCAGGGCGTCGCGCTTGCCGTAGAGCCACAGGCGGGATTCCGTCTCGCGGGCGAGCCGCGCCCAGCCGTTGACGTCCTCGCCCAGCAGGTTGGTCATTTCCACATGGTGGATCGCCGCCGTCGGTCCCAGTGGCCAGCCGGCGATTGCGCGAATGTGCTGTTCGAACTGGTCGACCTCGCAGCCATCGAGCGTCCAGTGGCCGGTGTTGTGCACCCGGGGGGCGAATTCATTGACCAGCAGCCGTCCGTCGTCGCGCTCGAACAGCTCGACCCCGATCACCCCGACATAGTCGAGGGCCCCAAGCAGGGTGGCGGCGATCCTTTCCGCTTCCGCCAGCAGTCGCCGCGAGGCCTTGGCCGGGGCCGTGGTGCGGCGCAGGATGCCCCCCTCATGATGGCTCTCGGTCAGCGGATAAAGGGCGATCTCGCCATCCCGCCCCCGGGCGGCGATGATCGCCAACTCGCGGCGAAAATCGGCGGGTGACTCGGCGATCGACGGGCGGTCCCCGAGCGCGCCCATGGCTATGTCCGCGCCGCCTGCCCGGTCGACCCAGACCTGACCCTTGCCGTCGTAGCCGCCCTGACGGGTCTTCAGCAGTAGCGGCGCGCCAAGCTTCTGGAAGGCCGCGCGCAGATCCGGCGCCTCGTCCACCCGGGCGAAGGTCACGGTCGGGATGCCGGCCTCGTTGAGGAAGGTCTTTTCCACCAGCCGGTCCTGGGACACGGCCAGGGCCCGGGCCGGCGGAGCCACCTCGGCGCCCAGCCTTTGCAGTTCCGCCAGGGCGGGCGCCGGCACATTCTCGAATTCGAAGGTGATCACATCGCTGATATCGGCCAGGGCCTTGAGCGCGACGGGATCCTGGTAGTCGCCAACGATGCTGTGGGCGGCGACACGGGCGGCGGGGCCGTCGGCTTCCGGCGACAGGATGGCGACGTCGAAGCCCAGGCGCGCGGCGGCCATCGCCAGCATCCGGCCGAGCTGGCCGCCGCCGAGAATGCCGATGGTCGAGCCTGGGGACAGGGGGAAAGTGGTCATCGACCCCTCCTTAGTCGTCCTCGACCGTCTCGGGAACCGATTGCGTCAGGCGGGCGATCTGATCGGCCAGCCGCCCTGCCAGGGCCGCGTCCGACAAGGCCAGGATACGGGCCGCCAGCAGGCCGGCGTTCTTCGCGCCGGCCTCGCCGATGGCCAGCGTCGCCACCGGTATGCCCGCCGGCATCTGCACGATCGACAGCAGGGAATCGAGACCGCTGAGGGCCTTGGACTGGACCGGCACGCCCAGCACCGGCAGGTCGGTCATGGAAGCGGTCATGCCGGGAAGGTGGGCGGCGCCGCCAGCCCCGGCGATGATCACCTTGTAGCCTTGCGCCCGCGCGCCGGCGGCGAAGTCATACAGGCGTTGCGGGGTGCGGTGGGCCGAGATCACCCGCGCGTCGTAGGCCACGCCAAGGGCGTCGAGACTGTCGGCGGCCCCCTTCATCGTCGGCCAGTCCGACCGACTGCCCATGATGATCGCCACTGGCGGGGTTTCACTCATGACGGGATCCTTGGGCCTTGAAGGGCGCGGCGGAGTCGGGCGTCCGAAACTACAGGGGGGCTGCTCCGGCGTCCATCTCCGCGTCCTGGGCGTCGAGCTGGGCCTTGCGGAAGTGGGTCCGTACGCCGGGCGGGTCGCCGAACTCGAGAAGCTGGTCGGACTTCGCCGTGTAGACGGGCCAGGCCTGTCCCCCGGCGCAGGTCGGGACGCCGGTGCGGGCGAACGCCAGCCAGCAGGAATGGGCCAGGGCGGCCTCGGCCCGCTCGCTGGGCGTGATCAGAGGCGTTCGCCCGGGCACGGCGTCGAGGGAGTCGAACACGAACGGGATTTCGGAGGCGTGGTTGGTGCCCGGCCGGATTCCCCTCTGGCGTTCGGGGACATAGGAAAAATAGTAGAGCCAGGCCGGCGCCTTGGTCGAGGCCTTGGCGGCGATCCACCGGGCTGGCGCCCCCATCACCCCATCGTTGAACAGGGCCCGGGCCAGGGCAGCGTCGCTTACCGCATCGTCTTTGTAGGCGGCGACCAGGGCCGGCGTGGCCTTGGCGTGCTGGAGGGCTGGCGTCGCTCCGCCGCCCCGCATCAGCGAGGCCTCGTTGCTGTTGGAGCCGATGATCAGGGGGACCGGCGTCTGCGCCCCGGCGGCGAAGGCCGCGGCGACGCCTTGGCGGATCAGGCGGCCGTCGCGGATCGGGCCGGATCCGCCCGCCTTGCCGACCAGCGCCTCGACCGGCAGGGCGCGCAGCTGGGCGGCCGTCGCCGTCGCGCCGGCCAGGCCCGCTCGCTCGGCCAAAGCTGCTCCCGCCGTCTGCGCCTGGTCGAGCGTCGGGATCGGTTCCCGGCCGCCGCCCGACTGGACGATGGCGCGTTGGAACAGGCCGCGCGCGGACGGGATGGCCAGGAGCTGAAGCACGTCCTCTCCGCCGGCCGATTCGCCGAACAGGGTGACGTTGGCCGGGTCGCCTCCGAAGGCTGCGATGTTGCGCTTCACCCACTTCAGCGCGACGATCTGGTCCATCAGGCCGTAGGACCCAAGCGGCTGCGTGGCGGGCGCCTCGGCGGTCAGGGCGGGATGGGCGAAGAACCCCAAGGCGCCGAGTCGATAGTTCATCGCCACCACGATCACCCCGTCGCGGGCGAAGTTAACGGCGTCGTAGCTGGGCAGGTTGGTCGCGCCGGAGACGTTGCCGCCGCCGAACACCCACACCATCACCGGCCAACCCTTCGCGCCGCGTTTCGGCGCGACGCCCGGGGCGGTGACGTCGAGGGTCAGGCAATCCTCGCTCGTCGGTCCGAAATAGCCGCCGAGGTTGGGACTCCCCGGCGTCACCGGTTGCGGGCACGCCGGTCCGGGCGCGGTCGCCGGCCGGTCGCCGGTCCAGGCCCTGGCCGGCGCCGGTGGCTTCCAGCGCAGCGGCCCGACTGGCGCCGCGGCGAAGGGCACGGCGCGAAACACCTCGGCCGGACCGGTGTGAGCGCCAGTGATCCAGCCGCTATCGACCCGAGTGCGCGGCGCCTCTTCGGCCAGGACCGGGGCGGCGCACAGGAGCGCCAGGGCGGTCATGGTGATCGGTCCAGTTCGCATCGACGCCTCGCTGCGCGGTTGATCCGGCGATCATCACGCCGACCTCTGATCGGTCAAGAGCGGCGGCGCCGGCTGCCGTGCTCTATCGCTTGTGCCGACGCCAGCCTTGGCCGTAAGACCAAACCCTGCGGAGGACCCCGACCATGCGAAGGCTACGGATTTTCATCGTTCTGGCGTCTCTGGGCGTCGGAAACGCCGCGGTGGCGACCACCACGACACCCGCGCCGGCAAGGCCGGCAACCCCGATGGTGGCCACGGCCCCGTCCGCGCTACCGGTCGGCCCATTGCCGCGCGGCTTCTCCAGTTACCTCCAGCCGACAATCCCCCCTTCCGCCTGCCGGACCGTCTCCGCCGCCGAGGTCCAATGCCAGATCCCGGCGATGACGGCGGGGCGTTATCTCATCGAGGCGTCGGGCGCCTCGACGTCTCAGGGCGCCGACGCCCTGCAGGCCCTGGAAATCGACATCGGAACCCGCCAGTGCGGCGTCGGCAAGGACAGCGCGCCCTGGCCCAGTGGCGCCCGCACCTTTCGTCTGAACTGCGAGGCGGTGCTGATGACCGACGCGCCCCTGACGGTCCGTGTCCTCTACGCCGATCAGAAGGCGACCAAGGACCCCAAGGGACCTGTGGTGTCGATCCGGCCGCTGCCGTGGAACGGCGTGTTGTCCGCCCAGCCTTTCGCGCCGAAGCCCTGAGGAACTGAGTATGCGTCAAATTCAGCACTACGTTGACGGATCGTCCATGGCCGGAACCTCCGACCGCTTCGGCGATGTGTTCAATCCCAACACCGGAGAGGTCCAGGCCCGGGTCTGCCTCGCGACGGCGGCCGAGCTCGACGCCGCGGTTCAGGTCGCCGCCAAGGCCCAGATCGGCTGGGCGGCCACCAATCCCCAGCGTCGCGCGCGGGTGATGTTCGACTTCAAGCGCCTGGTCGAAGGGCGGATGGACGGGCTGGCCGAGATCCTGTCGAGCGAGCACGGCAAGGTCATCGCCGACTCCAAGGGCGACATCCAGCGCGGCCTGGAGGTGATCGAGTTCGCCTGCGGCATCCCGCACATCCTCAAGGGCGAATACACCGAGGGCGCCGGCCCCGGCATAGACGTCTATTCGATGCGCCAGCCGCTCGGCGTCTGCGCCGGGATAACCCCGTTCAACTTCCCCGGCATGATCCCGATGTGGATGTTCGGCATCGCCATCGCCGTGGGCAACAGCTTCATCCTCAAGCCGTCCGAACGCGACCCCACCCTGCCGGTGCGACTGGCCGAACTGCTCATGGAGGCCGGCGCCCCCGCCGGGGTGCTCAACGTCGTCCATGGCGACAAGGTCGCCGTCGACGCAATCCTGCATCACCCCCTGATCCGGGCGGTCAGCTTTGTCGGCTCGTCCGACATCGCGTCCTATGTTTATGCAACGGGCGCGGCGAACGGCAAGCGCGTCCAGGCCATGGGCGGGGCCAAGAACCACGGCGTCATCCTGCCCGACGCCGACCTCGATCAGGCGGTAAAGGACCTGATCGGCGCCGCCTATGGCTCGGCGGGCGAGCGCTGCATGGCCCTGCCGGTTGTCGTTCCTGTCGGCGAGAAGACCGCCGTCGCCCTGCGCGAGAAGCTGCTGACCGAGATCGACACCTTGCGCATCGGCGTCTCCACCGACGCCTCGGCCCACTACGGACCGGTGGTCTCGGCCGCCCACAAGGCGCGGATCGAAAACTACATCCAGATGGGCGTCGACGAGGGCGCGGAGCTGGTGGTCGACGGCCGCGGCTTCACCCTGCAGGGCTATGAGAACGGTTTCTTCGTCGGACCGACCCTGTTCGACCACGTCAAGCCGGAGATGAAGACCTACCAGGAAGAGATCTTTGGCCCGGTGCTTCAGATTGTCCGCGCCGAGACCTTTGAGGAGGCGCTGCGCCTGCCCTCGGAGCACCCCTATGGCAACGGCGTGGCCATTTTCACCCGCAACGGCCGCGCGGCCCGGGAGTTCGCCTCGCGCGTGAACGTCGGCATGGTCGGCATCAATGTGCCGATCCCAGTGCCGGTGGCCTACCACACCTTCGGCGGCTGGAAGCGCAGCGCCTTCGGCGACACCAACCAGCACGGGGTCGAGGGCGTGAAGTTCTACACCAAGGTCAAGACCATCACCGCCCGCTGGCCGGAAGGCTCCGTCGAGGACAGCGCCTTCGTCATCCCGACGATGAAGTGAGGTTGTTGCGTTGAGGTGGCCTTGAAACGCCAAGACGCCAAGGACGCCAGGATGCGCCCCTTTCTCCGGGGCCGCCCTCGACTCGGCGCCTTGGGTCTCCCGCGCGCCTTGCGCGCAAGTCTCAATGGACATCCCACGGGAAGTGCGGGGTTTGACAAAGCCTCTTGGCGTCCTTGGCGTCTTGGCGTTTCAAGGCCGCCGGCGACGCGCTCGACCACGACAGCCACAATAGTCATGCGAGTCTAGACCCATGGATTTCACCCTCGACGACGACCAGCAGGCCATCCAGGACATGGCCCGCGCCTTCGCCGCCGCGGAGATGGCGCCGCACTCCGCGCGCTGGGACGCCGAGTCCTATTTTCCCGTCGAGGTGCTGCGCGCCGCCGCCGGCCTCGGCCTGGCGGGGATTTATGTTCAGGAGGATGTCGGCGGCTCGGCCCTGACTCGCCTCGATGCTTCGCTGATCTTCGAGGCCCTGTCCTATGGCGACGTGTCGACGGCGGCCTTCTTGTCGATTCACAACATGGCCTCGTGGATGATCGACCGCTTCGGCGCGGAAGATCTCCGCCGGAAGTACCTTCCGCGCCTGACCACCATGGAGCTGATCGCCTCCTATTGCCTGACCGAGCCAGGGGCCGGCTCCGACGCCGCCTCCCTGCGCACCACCGCCCGGCGCGACGGCGAAAGCTACGTCCTCAACGGCGCGAAGGCTTTCATCTCCGGCGCCGGCGTGTCGGATCTCTATGTCGTGATGGCCCGCTCGGGCGGTGATGGCGCCGGCGGCGTGTCGACCTTCGTGGTCGAGAAGGGCATGGCCGGCCTGTCGTTCGGCGCGCCGGAGAAGAAGATGGGCTGGACCAGCCAGCCGACGGCCATGGTTCACTTCGACAATGTTGTCATCCCGGCCGCGAACCGCGTCGGCGAAGAGGGCCAGGGCTTCAAGATCGCCATGATGGGTCTCGACGGCGGACGGCTGAATATCGCCTCCTGCTCGCTCGGCGGCGCCGCCCTGGCCCTCGACACCGCCAAGGCCTACGTCGACAGTCGCAAGCAGTTCGGCCGGTCGCTACGTGAGTTCCAGGGCCTGCAGTTCCGCCTCGCCGACATGGAGACCGAGCTGGAGGCCGCCCGGCTGATGGTTCGTCGGGGCGCCTCGGCCCTCGACCGCAAGGACCCGG
>CAIQDO010000442.1 GCA_903870555.1 uncultured Caulobacteraceae bacterium | reverse complement strand
TGATGATGCTCATGGCGGTCGGCTCGGGGATGGCCTCGCCATCGTCCGCCATCAGGCCGATGTGACCCTCCAGCGCCTCGCGACCCATCGCCAGCGCCTCATCGAGCGTGGAGCCCGCCGAGATGCACCCGGGAAAGTCGGGGAAGGAGATCCCGAAATCGCTATCGGGTTCCTTGTGGATCAGGCCGATATAGTACCGCATCGCATCTACCTCAGGGTCAGGCCGGACTGGCGCTCGATCGACTTCAACGTTCCTGGCGGGATGTCCTTCTTCGGGTGGGGAACCGTCACGATCCCCGGCTTGGTCGGGTGCTTGAAGTGGTGATGGCTGCCGACCGTCCGGGCCTTCGTCCACCCGTCGGCCTCGATCCGCCGAATGATCTCCCGGCTATCCATGTGTGTATACAAACACACTGGCGGGTGCGACGCAACTCGATGGTGCGCATGAATGCGCACCATCGAGTGCGGCGAGAGTGTGGAAAATGGATCGAGCCCACGCGACGGGATCGCCAGCCCCGCACGAGGCCCACAACTCAAAGAGAAACTCACGCCTCGCCGTCGCCTTCGCCATCGTCTCGAACTGCGTGGGGCATCGTCTTGATGGCATGAAGTGGGCGAGCAACCCGGCGGATTTTGCCTGGAACGTTTGTGGACGTACGAACGAACACAGTGGCCATGGCTGCGACCGAGCTTGCGACGATGTTTGCGGGTATCGCGGAGGACTCCACCGAGCCTTCTTGAAATCGGGGGCGTACTATGAAGTTAAGTGGGGTGAGACGGCGGGAGTTTCATCCGATTCGGTGAGGTGGCTATGGCTCGATACGCAACGTTCGCACTGGCTGCTTTGCTGGACGTTGGTATTGCCGACGCGGGGGTCACAGCACCACCCACTAGCGAGCGAGCCTATCTGGTCCAGGTGAAGGAGTTCGCCGCAGATCGGGCGACGGTCTTCCGCAGCGTGCTCGAAGTGTTCCAAGAGATCGGCTATTCGATCACCACCGTCGATTCGGCCGGGGGTTTCATCACCGCCGAGAGCCCGACGAACAATTCGAACAAGGACGCTGGCGACCTGTTTTGGGGTGGTTCGACCGGCAACAATCGCGTCACGGCCACGGTCGAGGAATTCGGTGATGGCCGCACTCGTGTCCGCCTCAATATCGTCTATCGGAAGCGTTTCCCCCGCTCGCTGATCAACCACGGTCAGTTCGAGGAGCCGGTCACCGATCCTGGCGTCTATGCTGACGCTTTCGGGCGGATCGAAGCGGCTGTCTATATGCGGCGGCCCAAGCCCTCCGATCATCCATCAGCTGACCCGCACTAAAATTTCCAGCCGGCCCTGACCCAGCATCGGGGTCTTCGGGGGGGGGGGGGCGCATCCATAACTTCGGAAGCCTCTGCCCCTCGCGGGAGGGCAAGCGCCCCTCCAATCACCCTAACAAGGGCGGCCGATCGTGCCTACAGCGCCGACAGTCTCCAACCACCAGCCGTCCTTCACGGCGCCGCGCCATCGAGCCCCGACAGCGTGGCGTAGGACGGCGCCATGGTCGCCTGCAGCGCCCTGGCTGTCGCCTGCGCCTCTCGCATCACCCGCAACACGTTCCCGCCGGCGACGTTGGCGAGATCGGTGTCGCTCCAG
>CAIQDO010000441.1 GCA_903870555.1 uncultured Caulobacteraceae bacterium | reverse complement strand
GCTTGGCCGCGCGATCGGAACGGCTTGAATCATGGCACAGGGCTTGAAGATCGGGGTGGGCGGCGCCCTGGGCCGGATGGGTCGCGCGGTGACCGGCATGGTCCTGGACCGCGAGGGCTCAACCCTCGCCGGGCGATTTGACCGGCCCGAGTCCCCGGCGGACGCCGACCCCACGCCCCTGGCCGATCGCGAGACCGTGCTGGCCGCGAGCGACGTGGTCATCGACTTCTCCACCGGTCCGGCCACGGCCGCCCTGGCGGATGCGGCCGCGTCCCGCGGCGGGCCGGCCCTGGTCATCGGCGCGACCGGCCTGACGGCCGGGGAGGACGCCGCCGTGCTCCGCGCCGCCACGCGCGTCGCCATCGTTCGCTCGGGCAACTATTCAGTGGGAGTCAATGTTCTGGCCGGCCTCGTCGAGCAGGCCGCCCGGCGCCTGCCGCCGGAGATCTGGGACATCGAGGTGTTCGAGGCCCACCACCGCCGCAAGGTCGACGCCCCTTCGGGCACGGCGCTGATGCTGGCGGAGGCGGCGGCTCGTGGTCGGGGCAGGCCACTGACCGACCTCGTCCTGCCGCTCCGCGACGGCGTCACCGGCCCGAGGCCGCAAGGCGGCATAGGCCTGGCCGCCCTGCGCGGCGGCGGCATTGTCGGGGAACACAGCGTGATGTTCGCCGCCGAGGAGGAGATCATCACCCTGTCCCACTCCGCCCGCGACCGCGCCCTGTTCGCCCGCGGCGCGGTGGAGGCGGCCCTGTGGGTCGCCGGTCGACCGCCCGGGCTGTACGACATGGTCGACGTGCTCGGTTTCCGCGAAGCGTGACCCTGAGGGCCGCCGTCAGTCGGGCGACTGATGGGGATCGATGTCGTGGATCGGCAGATCCCAGTGGTTTACCGTCAACTCCCAGCGACGCTGCTCCTCGCGGGCCTCGGCGGCGCGGTCGGGGAACAGCTGCTTGTCGACCTCTGATTCGTGGTTGGCGCCGTCCTGATTGGGGTAGGTGATGATGATCCGATAGTCCCAGCGGGCGTCCTCGCTGGTGTGCAGGCCCGGCCGGGTCACTGTATAGCCGCTGATGAAGCCGAGTTGTTTTTCCCGATCAAGGATGGCGATCTGGTATTTCTTGAAGATCGTCCACCATTCGGCCTGGTAGCCATACTTGACGCGGTAGACCCACTCCACCTGGTGCGGCTTGGCGGGCGGCGTCTGGGCTATCGCCAGTCCCGCGGAAAACAGCACGGCGCCGGCGCCGAGCATGGCGACAGGGAATCGTCGGTTGATCATATCGTTGTCCTCGCGTTGGAGCGTGGGCCTCAAGGCCCTCGCCGTCGCCCCATTCGATAGGATCGTACGGCGACGCCGAATAACGATATATTCAAATATTCAGTATTTGATTTCAGTTTTACTCCACCCCGGGTGGCAACATATCTGAAGTCGCAGCTTAGAATTTCTGACGCGGCAGGGATCAGAACAGCCCGATCGCCCGTCCGCCAGCGGCCACGCCCAGCCACAACACCAGCACCGTCACGGCGCCCGCGGCGAGGAGTCCGGGCGCCGCCGGCGGCTTTCGCGCCACCAGGACATCAAGGGCCGCCCAAGCGGACACCGCCAGAAGGAGCAGCGTCATTTTCACCCGAAACGCGGGGTGGAAGTAGTATTTCAGCGGATTGACGCCCACCAGCAGTACGCCCGACGCCAAGAGTCCGGCCAGACCCCACCAGGCGACCCCCCGCAGGCCGCGCCAGGCGCCCGCGCGATCGGGAAACTGGAAGGCCGCGCCGGTCAGGCCAATGCCGCCAATCAGCAGGGCGCCGCCCGTCACGGCCAGCATCATCAGGTGGACCATCTCGGTGACCGCGAAAATCCAGCTCGAATCGCGCACGGCGTGACTGACCGGCGTGCCGGCGTAGGCATGGAACAGCGCGTGAAGCATGGCGTTCAGCCGCCCTTGTGCGTGAAATAGGCGACGGCGCGCCCGGCGACGATGACACAGGCCCAGATCGCCAGGGACAGGGCGGCGATGACCCTCGCGGCGGGCGGCGCCGCGGCGCCGGCGGGCGTGCGCTCGAGCGCGGGACGCGCCAGGATCTGGAAGGCCAGCACGTTCAGGCCGGCGGCGGCCAGCAGGCAGACCTTGACCAGGAAAGCCGGATTGCGCCGCAGATCCCCGGCCTCGGATGCGAACAGCAATCCGCCCGTGGCCGCCATCACCGCGAATCCGAACCAGGTCGTCGGCGTCACCCGCCGTTCGACCTCCGCGGCCGGGACCCCTGGCAACACCAGACCGAGCAGCCGCAGATCCGCCACGGCGATGGTCCCGGCCATCAGCATCAGCGCCAGGACATGCACGCTCTCAAGCGCCGGGAACACCAGATCGGACTCGTGGATGGCGGTGGCCCAGGGCGTGTCGGACAGCGCCTGCCAGCTGTCGAGGAAAGACATCGGAATCGGCGACCGGCTATTTGTTGCTCGAATCTCCGTCGCCCGGACCGCCGTCGCCGGGTGTGCCACCATAGATGCTGCGCCCGTCGGGCAGCTTCACGCGCCGCGCGTCGATCGTCCGCGAGCCATCCTTGGCCAGAAAGCCGTCGACGACCAGGGTGTCGCCGATCTTCACGTCCGCCTTCTTCCAGCCCCGCCGCGACAAGGATCCCGGACCGCCGCCCTCGCAGGCCCAGTTCGACACCTGTCCCTTGGCGTTGGCGACATCGAGATAGAAGTAGGAATGGGGGTTGGTCCATTCGACCTTGGTGATCACGCCCTTGAGCCGGACAGGCTTATTGCCGTCGAACTCCGCGGCGAAGGAATGGTGGGCCAGAACCGGCGAGGCGACCCCGACCGAGGCCAGTATTGCCAGGATGGCGACGGCCATGAACTTCGACATTGAGATCTCCCGCGATTGGCGGGGCGTTCTTAACCGTCGCGATCAGGTCGGTCGCATTGTTTGTTGTCATGAGACTCTTGAGAAATGCTGTGACGACGGCGGACGAGACGCTGTCTAGGGTCCCCGCCTCTCGACCACCCGGAGCCTGAACTTGCGACCTGGACCCTTCCTCGCTCTCGCCGCCGTCCTGCTCGCCGCCGCCGGCGCCCGGGCCGCTGCGCCGGCGGCCGACGACGCCGATTCCCTGTTCGGCAGCGAACCCGCGGGTCCGTCGCATCCCGCGCCTCGCCTGCCCAACGGCCATCCGGACCTCTCCGGATTCTGGAAGGGCATTCACGAAGCCGGCAAGCCGATCGGCAACATCGGCCGCGACGAGCCCGGCTTCCGCCTGCCCTTCACGCCGGCCGGAGAAGCGGCGCATGCCTACAACGTCGAGCACACCGTCGACCCGGAGGCGATGTGCATCCTGGGCGGCATACCGCGGCACGACGCCAGCGCCCTGCCCTTCGAGATCCTGGCCACGCCAAGCCGCGTCGCCTTCCATTATCTGTACACGACCTATCGCACCGTGCCGCTGGACG
>CAIQDO010000440.1 GCA_903870555.1 uncultured Caulobacteraceae bacterium | reverse complement strand
GAAGGTCAGACCGGCCTCGTTGAGCGGGATGTCGGCCAGGGATTCGAACGACGGCTTCAGGCCGGCGAGGCCCTCGGCGGTGGTGCTCGGGCGGGGGAACTCCTCATGGTCGAGCGCCACCGATCCGTCGTCGTTGTAGACCGTGATCAGGCTCTTGCTGAACCGGCCTTCGCGGATGGCGATATCGGCGCGGCGCTGGCTCTCGAGGGCCAGGGCGTCGACGTCGGCCCGGGTGATGCCTTCCAGGGTGGCGATGGCGTCGGCGCACACGCCCTGGTTGGTCTGGGGATGGGTTTCGCGCAGATGCAGGTTGCCGGCGTCGAACAAGGGCGGGCCATCGCTGGCGTCGCGGCGGTTGGGCATCGACATCATTTCGGTGCCGCCGGCCACGACCATGTCGGCCATGCCGGCCATGATCGTCGCCGAGGCGAGGCTGACGGCGCTGATGCCCGAGCCGCAGAAGCGGTCGAGGGTGACGCCGCTGCTGCGCGGGTCATAGCCGGCGTCGAGCGCCGACATCCGGCCGAGGTCGAAACCCTGCGGGCCACGCTGCGAACTGGTGCCCCAGATCACGTCGTCCACCTCGGCGGTGTTGATGTTGTTGCGCTCGGCCAGGGCCTTGAGCACGGTTGAGCCCAGGCGCTGGGGGTGAATCTGCGACAGCGCGCCCTTGGGGTATTTGCCGACGCCGCGAGGCGTGCGACAGGCGTCGATGATCCAGGTTTCGCTCATTGGAGTTCCGTTTCCTTCCGGTGGTGTTCTGGTTTCGGGGTTTGGCGATGGCTTGTCGCGTCCGTCCCTATCGGGGCGCCATCCGGATGGCGCCGTCAAGACGCACGTCCTCGCCGTTGAAATACGCGTTGGTGATCATCGTCAGCGCGAGCTGGGCGTATTCGTCAGGCTGGCCGAGTCGCTTGGGGAACGGCACCGACGCGGCCAGGGCGGCTTTCACCGACTCCGGCGCCCGCTGCAGCAAGGGCGTGTCGAAAATGCCCGGCAGGATGGTGTTGACCCGGATCGCCTCGCTGGCGAGGTCGCGCGCCACCGTCAGCGTCAATCCGACGATGCCGGCCTTGGAGGCGGTATAGGCGGCCTGACCGATCTGACCGTCCTCCGCCGCCACCGAGGCGGTGTTGACGATGGCCCCGCGATCGCCGTCCGGCAGGGGATCGAGGGTCAGCATGCCGGCCGCGCTCTTGGTGATGCAGCGGAAGGTGCCGATCAGGTTGATCTGGATGATCCGCTCGAAGTTCTCCAGCGGATATTCCTTGATCTCGCCGGTCTGGCGATCCCGGGACACCGTCTTCACCGAGCCGCCGACGCCGGCGCAGTTGACGAGAATCCGCTCCTGGCCGTGGGCGGCGCGGGCCTTGGCGAAGGCGGCGTCGACCTCGGGCGTGGAGGTGACATTGACCTTGCAGAACACCCCGCCGATCTCCGAAGCCAAAGCCTCGCCCAGCGCCTCGTTGAGATCGAAGATCGCCACCTTGACGCCGTGGGCGGCCAGCTGAAGCGCCGTCGCGCGCCCAAGGCCCGAGGCGCCGCCGGTGATCACCGCCGATATCGTCGAGTCCAGTTTCATGAGTGGCTTCCCTTGGACGGCGTCGCGCGCGCCGAATCTGCGGCATTGGTCCGACCTGTCGCACGGGAAGTCAAATGGCGCGATCCAACAGCGATCCCCGATCTTTTATTGAAAGTTCAGTCAACAAAGGCCATTGGGACGGCGTGCCCGGAGACTATTCTCGATGACTTCGCCCCCCGCCGTGACAATGGCCGCCAGTGACGCAGGGCCGGTGACGGTGACGCCGCGGGATCTGCATTTCGACATGGCGCAGGCGGCCAACCGGGCCTGGCTGGGCGGCGACCCCGTTGGCACGGCGGTGTTCAACGCCCTGTCCCTGACCTTTCCCGACGGCGAGCGCCTGTTCATGGACGCCGTGCGTCAGCACCGCCATCTGCTGTCGGGCCGCCTGCTGGACGAGGCCCGGGCCTTCATCGCCCAGGAAGCCATCCACTCGCGCGAGCACGTCGGGCTGAACAATCTGCTCGACCGCCGCCACTATCCGGTGGACGCCATCGAAGCGGAGATCCGTCACCGGATCGCCCAGACGCGGGACCGGGGGCCGATGGCGATGCTGCTGGTCACCATCGCTCTGGAGCATTTCACCGCGATGATGGCCGACTGGTTCCTCAAGGACCCCCGCCTTCTGGCCGGCGCGCCGGCAGACGTAGCCCGGCTCTGGCAGTGGCACGCCATGGAAGAGACCGAACACAAGGCGGTGGCCTACGATGTCTTCCTCGCCGCCACCAAGGACTGGACGGCGGCGGACCGCCTCAAGGCCCGCAACCGGACGATGACCATCGTCACGGTCATGTTCGTGCGCAACATCGCCCACTATGCCGCCCGCCTGCTGGCCGCCGACGGCGTCAATCCCGTTGTCGCCCATGCCCGGGTGGCGTGGTACCTGTTCGGAACGCCCGGCCTGTTCCGCAAGAGTTGGGGCGCCTATGCCGATTGGTACAAACCCGACTTCCATCCCTGGAAGCACGACAACCGCGTCCAGCTCGATATCTGGCGGGCCGCCTTCCCGGTCGCGACACCAGAGCCGCGGACGGCCTGAACGCCTGGGCGGCTTGACACCCTTCAGATCCGCCGGTCCAACCCCTCCCAGAACGGCTCGCGCAGCTTGCGCTTGAAGATCTTGCCGCTGTCCTCGCGCGGCAACAGCGGATGGAAGTCGACGCGCTTGGGAACCTTGTAGCCGGCCATGTGCTGGCGCAGGAACGCCTTGACGTCGGCGTCGGTGAGATCGACGCCGGGCGAGGGCTGAACGACAGCGCAGATCGCCTCGCCATACTCCTCGTCGGGAATGCCGAACACGCCGCAGTCGGCGACGCCGGGCATCTTGTGCAACTCCGCCTCGATCTCGGCCGGGTAGATGTTCACGCCGCCGGAAATGATCATGTCCTTCGCCCGGTCGCACAGATAGAGGAAGCCGTCCTTGTCGAAGTAGCCGATGTCCCCGGGGGCGATCAGGCCGCCCTTCTGGGTGTCCCGGCGCTTCTGGTCGTCGCCGTGATAGGTGAAGTCGGCCATAGCGTGGACCTGGGCGACGACCTCGCCGATCTCGCCGGTGGGGAGGCTGTTTCCCGCCGCGTCGATCACCCGCACGTCCGCCTCGGGGAAGGCCTTGCCGACGGTTCCTGGATGCGCCAGCCATTCGGCGGCGGTGCAGTGGACCACAGCGCCGGTCTCGGTCGAGCCGTAATATTCGCTGATCACCGGCCCCCACCAGTCGATCATCGCCCGCTTGACCGGCATGGGGCACGGGGCGGCGGCGTGGACCACATCGACCAGCGACGAAAGGTCGTAGCGCGCCTTCACGGGCTCCGGCAGCTTGATCAGCCGGTTGAACATGATCGGCACCATGTGGATGTGGGTGATCCTTTCGTCCTGGATCAGCCGCAGCAGATCCTCGGCGTCGAACCGCGCCTGCAGGATCACCTTGGCCCCCATCCGCGCCGCGGCCAAGCCGTAGGCGTTGGGGGCGGAGTGATACATCGGCCCGACCACCGCCGCGACGATATCCTGAGGATGGTCGGCGAACGGCAGGAAGCCGAAGTTACGCGCCAGGATGCGGGCGCTTAGCGCCATCTGTTCCGGGCTGGGCGCATGTCGGCGCACGCCCTTGGGCCGGCCAGTGGTGCCGGAGGTGTAGATGATCGTCCCCGGCGCCGCCGAGCCGTCGCCTGGATGCGGCTCGAAGCCTTCCAGCCAGCGGCTCCAGTCGGTCATGCCCTCGGGCACGGCTCCGCGGGCGGCGTCGACGCCATAGGCCGACGCGATTTCCGGCGGGGTCTCCACCACCAGCACGGGTACGCTCTCGGGAATGGCCCCACGGATCGGCCCCAGCATGTCCGCATGGATGACAATGGCCCGGGCGCCGGAGTTCTCGAACAGATAGCGCGCCTCGTCCTCGGTGTAGTGCCAGTTGACCGGCGTGGGGTAGGCGCCGAGCAGGCCGGCGGCGAGGCTGGCTTCGAAGAACGGCAGGTCGTTGCGCAGATAGATCGCGACGATATCGCCCCGCCCCACCCCCAGCGACGCCAAGCCCGACGCGGCCCGCGCCGCGCGCTCATTGAGCGCCTCGATCGACAGGTGTCGCCCGCCGCTGATCACTTCACCCATTTGGCGAGTCTCCCTGACTGTTCCTCCCTCTGCCGGGGAGCGCAAGCACGATGCCGTGCGTAAGGGCCTGACGACAAGAGGAAGTGCGGTCGTTCTCCGAGAACGGCCTTGAAAGCAGCCCCTTTCAGGCCGCCGCGTCGAGGATCACCGCCTCCCGCCCACCGCGGACCAGGGTTCCCGGCAGGGCGCCGGTGTGGACGCCGTCCTCGAACGTCACCTGGCCCGACTTGACCGTGAATTTGTAGCCCTCGACCCGCTGCACCAGCCGCTTGCCGCCGGCGGGCAGGTCGTGGATCGCCTCCGGGCGGAACAGCCTCAGGTTGTCGAAATCGATGACGTTGATGTCGGCCAGCAGGCCGGGCCGCAACTCACCGCGATCCTTCAGGCCATAGGCCCGCGCCGTGTCGCTCGACAGCTTGCGCACCAGAAACTCAAGCGGGAACTGCTCGCCCTTGGTCCGATCGCGCGCCCAATGGGTGAGAATGAACGACGGCATGCCGGCGTCGGCGATCACCCCGCAATGCGCCCCGCCGTCGGAAAGGCCAAACAGCACATTGGGATGCTGCATGTTCTTGCGGAAGAAGTCGAAGTTGTAGGTGAAGTAGGCCCCAAGCGGCTGGTAAAGCAGCTCGGTCCCGCCATCGCGGATCAGGAGATCGTACATCATCTCCAGTGGCGTGACGCCGGCCGCCTCGGCCAGACCGGCGACGCTCTGCTCGCGATCGGGCTCGTAGTTGGGGTTCGCGCCCAGCGGGAAGACGCGCGACAGCAGGTCGTTGACGTTCTGGCCCAGGATCGGATTGCGCGCCCCGCTCTCCTCCGTGAGCATGGCCTCGCGGATCTCGGGTCGGCTCATCACCGCCACCTTCTCGGCCAGCGGCAGATGCGCCACCTCCCGGCGATAGGTCGGGTGGGCGATGAACACGTG
>CAIQDO010000439.1 GCA_903870555.1 uncultured Caulobacteraceae bacterium | reverse complement strand
TGCATCTCGGACTCAGTCCCGCCGAGACGCTGTCCCTGGCCGTGCCGCACGGTGTGATCTTCGCTCTGTCGCCCGGGGCCGTAACCGCCATTCCGTGCGGCTGAGCCTCGACGCGCGCCGCGCGAATTTTTTGACATCCGCCGTTTCCGTCCTGCCGCCCGCCTCTCTAGACTAAGGCCAAAAGAGGAGCCGCGGTGATGACCGCCCGGAACGACGATTCTGCGACGCTTGTCGGCGCCCACATTCCCGCCGTCGATCGCGCGGCCTATCCGGTGCGGGGCGGCAATCTCGTGCGCCCTCTTGTGGATGGCGAGCCGGCCTTCCGGCGAATCTGCGAAGCGGTCGAGGCCGCGAACCATCGCGTCTGGCTGACGGTCGCCTTTCTCGGAGAGGACTTCCGGATGCCGGACGGCCGCGGGTCCCTGTTCGATGTGCTCGATCGCGCCGCCCGCCGTGGACTGGATGTCCGCGTCATCTTCTGGCGCGTCAATCCTGAGACCGAGGCGGTCGAGGCGGAGACCTTTCCTGGCCGTCCCGCCCAGCTCAAGGCGCTCGGCGCGCGCAATTCCGGCTTCAAGGCGCGGTGGGACCGCGGCCACAAGGGCTACTGCCAGCACCAGAAAACCTGGATCGTCGACGCCGGCGAAACGTCGGAAGTCGCCTTCGTCGGCGGGATCAACCTGGTCTCGGGCAGTGTCGTGCGCCCCGGTCACGCCCTTGCCGCCGGGCAATCGACGACTCAGGATCATGACGTCTATGTCGAAGTCGTCGGGCCGTCGACGGCGGAGCCTGGGGAGAGGGCGCCGACGACGACCTGCCGTTTCCGGAACGCCTGTCGGAGGCCCGGGGCGACAGCCGGGTGCAGATCCAGAGAACGGTGCGAGCCGGACACTATGCCGACGGCCGGCCGACGCCCGGCGGCGCGCCGTTCGATATCGCCGGCGGCGATCTGTCGATCTTCGCCCAGTACCAGACGGCCATCGCCGCCGCGCGGCGCTCGATCTACATCGAAAACCAGTCGTTCGTGACGCCGGAGATCCTGGCCCCGCTGAGGGAAGCCCTGGTTCGCGGCGTCGCCGTGACAGCGCTCGTCCCAGCCGACGCCTACGACGAAGTCCGTCACGCCCGGCGGCGGCCCGAGAAGAAGGGGCTGTTCGATCTGCTGGCGTCGCTCGGCGATTTCGAAGGTTTCAGGCTGGCGCGCGTCGCGGCGACCGACCCGAACGGCGTTCGCCACAATGTCTACATCCATGCCAAGGTGATGCTCGTGGACGACGCGTGGGCGACCATCGGCTCGTGCAACATCGCGCCGCGGTCCTTTTTCGGCGACACCGAAATGAACGCATCGATCTGGGATCCCGTCGTGGTCAAGGCGCTGCGCGTGAGCCTGTTCGCGGAACACCTGTCTATCGACACCGCTGCGATGGACGATCGCGAGGCGATCGCCAGCTATCGACGAATCGCCCTGGCCAACCGCGCGAGGCGGGACGCCGGCAACCCGCTCTGGGAGGGCTCCGCCTTCGCCCTCGATCCGGCGACTTACGGCTCCTGACGCCAATCAGGCGAAGCGTCTTTAGAT
>CAIQDO010000438.1 GCA_903870555.1 uncultured Caulobacteraceae bacterium | reverse complement strand
TGGGGCTGGCCCGACGGGTGGTCGACGAAGATCGGGCCCTGCAACAGCGACGGCCACAGCGGCTTGACCATCGTCGCGTCCTGGGCGGCAAGCAGGGCGAGCATCGCCTTCAGTTTCTCTGGCTGGCTTGTCGAAAGGTCATGCTGCTCGGTGGGGTCGCTGGCCAGATCGTAGAGCCACACCTTCCTAAGGGCCTCGTTGCTCTGCACCTTCCAATCGCCGTCCAGCACCACCTTGTACTGGCCTGAACGCCAGTAGAGCGTCTGGTGCGGCCGGCCGGTGGCCTTGCCGGTGACGTAGGGAAGCAGGTCGACGCCATCGAGCTTGATCCCGGCCGGGATGGCCGCGCCGGCCGCGGCGGCCGCTGTCGGGAAGATGTCGATATGGGCGACGGGCGCCGCGAACTTCGAACCCGCCGGAATCACGCCCGGCCACCGCATGAAGTAGGGCGAGCGGATGCCGCCCTGGAAGAAGGTCGCCTTCCAGCCGCGGTAGGGCTTGTTGATGTTGGGCAGGCCGATGTAGCCGGCGCCGCCGTTGTCGCTGGTGAAGATCACCAGGGTATTCTTGTCGAGGCCCTCGTCCTTCAGCGTCTGCAGGATGCGGCCGACGTTGCGGTCGAGGTTGCGCATCATCGCGCCGTAGACGCGCAGTCGGTGATCCTTGATCTGCGGCAGGGCGTCGTAGTCCTCCTTCTTGGCCTGCAGAGGGGTGTGGATGGCATTGGGGGCGAAGTAGATGAAGAACGGCCGGTTGCGGTTGGCCTTGATCGACTTGACCGCCTCATCGGCGAGGTAGTCGGTCATGTAGCCCTTGGGGGCGAACATCGGCGAGCCGTTGAACTGCACCATGTACGGCAGGTTCGGCCACAGGAAGCGGTCGATCGGATCCCACGGCTGCTTGGAATTTTCGGCGTCGGCGTCGTGCTCGGGCAGGTACATCGAGCCGCCGGCCATGAAGCCCAGGCTCTCGTTGAAGCCCTTTTCCTCGGGGCGCGTGCCCTTGGCGGCGCCGAGGTGCCACTTGCCAAAGTGGATCGTGTGGTAGCCGCGGGCCTGCAGCACCGAGCCGATGAAGGTCTCGCCCGGCGGCACCGACAGCATGTTGACCGCGGCCCCGCCCTTGGTGGTTCCGGGAGGCATATCCTTGAGCCGGTCGCCGAAGAAGTGCGGGCCGACGATGTCGCCGCTTGCCTTTTCCGTGCCGACCATTTTCTGGAACGCCACCGGCGCGGGCGTGAACTCGAAGCCGAAGCGGGTGGCGTAGCGGCCGGTCATGATCGCCGCGCGCGAGGGCGCGCAGGTGGCGTTGCCGTCGTAGCCGTTGGTCAGGTCGACGCCTTCACGGCCGATCGAGTCGATGTTGGGGGTCGGCACCGCGCCGTCGGCGATGCCGCCGCCGTTGAAGGTGATGTCGTTGTAGCCCATGTCGTCGGCGAGGATGACGATGATGTTGGGCGGGCGCACGCCCGTCGGCGCTATCGCCGGTCCCTGCGCCCATTCGACGGGGCGGTTGGGCGCCACCTTGGGCAGCTGGGAATGGGCGATCATCATGAAGATCGCCTCGCGGTTCATCGACGCCACCCCGAGAAGCGCCGCCAGCACGACGACGATCCCTCCGAGCCATGCCCAAACCTTCATCGCGGCCTCCCCGAACGCCCAACCTGGCGCTGACGATATATTGACATTGGGCGTGTCGCTAGTGGGTGATTTGTCTCACCGGCGTGTGAGGCCCTGTTGCTCCAGCCGCCATTTGAACTGGTCGAAGCGATCCTGGCCGAAGAAGGGCTCGCCGTTGAAGGCGATCATCGGCACGCCATAGTGGCCGGCGGCGCGCTGGGCGACCTGATTGGCCTCGACCAAGGCGTGCAGGCGGTCAGCCTCGGCCTCGACCGTGGTGTTCAGGTCGGCGGGATCGAGGCCTGCCCAGGCGGCGGCCTTGTCAAGGTGGTCGCCCTCGGGCCAGTTTTCGACCTCGCCGCTCCAGATCACCCGGCTGACCTCGTCCAGGTAGGCCAGGCCCTTGCCGCGTTCGGCGGCCAGCACGCCGAGGCGCGTCAGGCGATGGATGTAGGGCTGCTCCTTGGGATAGGTGCGGGTGGCGAAGTCCATTTTCACCGGATCGGGCCGGGGCCAGCGGAACGGCAGGCCGAGGAAAGCCGCCTCGCGGTGGATGTCGACCATGAAGTAGCTGAACCACAGCGGGTCGCGGGTCTCGAAGAACTCCGGCGTGCGCACGGCCAGGGGATAGACCGGTCGGACAACGCCGCGCACGTCGAACTCGCGCTCCAGGTCGATCAACCGCTGGACGATCATGTAGCTGTAGGGCGAGCGGAACGACCAGTAGAGGTCATAGGTCAGGGACATGGCGGCCGGTTCCTCTGGAGCCCCCCCGGGGGCGGCGACGCGACGACTTGAAATGGCGGCCATTTATGGCACGGAGGGGGCCATAATCAACGCGTAGCGGAAGTTCCCCCGTCCATGATGACCCTGATCCTTCGTATCATCCTCGGCGTCGCCGGCGCCCTGGGTCTGCTGATCGGCGCGCGGATGTGGATGGACCCGGTCAAGGTCGGGGAGATGATGGGCCTTTCGGGCGCCGGGCCCCTCGGTCAGGCGACGCTGCGGGCCGATGTCGGCGGCTTCTTCGCGGCAGTGGGACTGCTCGTCCTGGCCGGCGCCATCCGCAACCAGGCGCGGCTGTTCACCGCCCCGGTGCTGATGATCGCCCTGGCCCTGTCGGGCCGGCTGTTCGCGGCGGCGGTCAACGGCGTCGATCCCATGGCGATCCGCTCGATGGTCGTGGAGGCTGTGCTGGTCTGCCTGTTCGCCGTGGGCCGCCTCAGGCTCGCCAAGGCCTAGTTGCTCCAGGCCCCGTCGATCACCTGGGCCGTTCCGGTGGTGAAGCCGCTTTCGTCGGACGCCAGGTAGACGGCCAGGGCGGCGACCTCCTCCGGTCGGCCAAGCCGCCCCATCGGCTGGCGGGCGATGAAGGCGACGCGGGCGGCGACCGGGTCGGCGTTGGCGTTGATGCGGCCGTCCAGCGACGGCGACTGCACCGTGCCGGGACAGATGGCGTTGCAGCGGATGCCCTGGGTGACGAAGTCCTGGGCCACCGACTTGGTCAGGCCGATCACCGCCGCCTTGGTCGCGCCGTAGACGAAGCGGTTGGCGGCGGCGCGGATGCTGGAGGCGGCCGAGGACATGTTGATGATCGACCCGCCGCCGCGCGCCAGCATGCCCGGCAGGGCGGTGCGGATGACGCGGTACATCGACGTCACGTTCAGGTCGAAGCTGAAGGCCCAGTCGTCCGGCGTGCAATCGAGGATCGTGCCGTGGTGGACGAAGCCGGCGCAGTTGAACAGCACACTGGGGGCGAAGTCGCCGGCGAACAGCGCCGCCACCGCCGCGTCCGAGCGCACGTCGAGAATCGCGGTGTCGATCGCCGGCGTCCGCGCCTTCAGCGACGCCAGGGCGGCGGCGTCGATGTCGGTGGCCAGCACCCGGGCCCCTTCGGCCGCGAAGGCCAGGGCCGTGGCCCTGCCGATGCCCGCGCCGGCGGCGGTCACCAGGGCGGTCTTGCCGATCAGTCGCGCCATGGCGCTACTCCATGAGGAAGACGGTTTCCATCCGCGCCCACCATTCCCCGGGCCGGCGCGTGGGCCAGGGGTCCTGGCAGGGGTCGGTGAGAGCCCACCAGCGCTGCGTCGCCGGATCGGCGGCGACCCGCGCCATGTCGGCGTCCCAGTCCTCGCCATCATATTCCAGATAGCCGAACAGGGTATGGTCCTTCAGGTGGATCGAATAGTTGCGGACATGGGCCCGGCGCAGGGCGGCGAGCACCTCGGGCCAGGCCTCGGCGTGCAGGCGGCGGTATTCGTCTAGTTTTTCCGGCCGGACGTTGATGACCATGGCCATGCGTTGCATCAGTCGCGCCCTCCCGCCGCGCCACCCAGCCCGTAGACCCGGACCGCATTGCCGCCGAGGATCGCGGCGCGCTCGGCCGGGGTCAAGGACGCCAGCAGCGAGTCGGCGGCGTCGAGCCATCCCGCGTAACTTCCGGCCAACAGGGCCACGGGCCAGTCGCTGCCCCACATCACCCGGTCCGGGCCGAAGGTCTCGAGGACATGATCGGCGTAGGGCCGCAGGCGCTCGACGGTCCAGTCGGCGCCCGCCTCGGTGATCAGGCCGCTGAGCTTGCACACCGTCCGGCCGTCGGCGGCCACGGCCGCCAGATCATCCGCCCAGGGCGACCAGCCGCCGCCGGCGATGTCGGGCTTGGCGGCGTGATTGACGATGATCGGCAGGCCCGGATGGCGCTCGCGCACCGTCAGCAGGCGGCTCAGGTGGCGGGGACGGACCAGGGCTTCGAAGCGCAGGCCGGCGGCGGCGAGCG
>CAIQDO010000437.1 GCA_903870555.1 uncultured Caulobacteraceae bacterium | reverse complement strand
GGGCATGGTGGTGGCCGGCGGCCTGGCGCTCTATGCCAACATTCAGCGGATCGAGGCCGAGCGCCAGAAGCGGATCGCCGAACGCGAAACGGCCGCCGCCCTGGCGGCCAATGACTTCCTCATCGGCACCTTCCGCCTGACCAACCCGGCCAAGGAGAACCCCCGCACGGTCACCGCCCTGACCATCCTGGATCGCGGCGCGGCCCGGGTGCGGCGGGAACTCTCCGGCCAGCCGGAAACGGAATCGCGCCTGCTGGCGACGGTCGGCGCCGCCTACAACAACCTCGGCCTGTCGTCGGAGGCGGGCGCCCTGCTCGAGGCGGCCCAGCCGGAGCTGCGCCATGCCGGCGTCCAGGGCGCGCGCACGCTCGGCGTCCTCGCCTATGCCTACATTCATCAGGGAAGAATGGACGCGGCCATGGCCACGGTCGACCGGGCCGAGCGCCAGCTAAGGGCCTCCGGCCCCCCGGACCCCGAGATTCTGGCGCAACTCTACCAGACCCGCGCGGAGATCCTGTTCGCCAATGGCGACCCGCGAGGCGGGCTGGCGGCCGCGGATCGCGCGCTGGCGCTGTTTCGGGCCGCGCCCAACGCCCCGGTCAAGAGTGTGGCGAGGACCCTGCTCAGTAAGGCGATGGCCCTGTCGGACGACGGACAGTTCGCCGCCGCCGACGCGGCGCTGTCGAAATCCCTCGCCCTCTATCGCAGCGCGGTGGGCGACGATGATCTCGTCACCGGACAGGTCTGGGCGGAAATGGCGATCAACGACCTCGCGGCCAATCACCTGACCCGCGCCGAGGCGCGTATCGCCCACGCCCTGGCGATCGAGCGGCGGGTGCTGGACGGCAGCAATCCTACCTTGGCGAACGCCATCTCGGTTCAGGGTCAGATCTACCAGGGCGAACACAAGCTCGCCCCGGCGGCCGCCGCGCTGAGGGAGGCTGTCGCCATCTACAAGGCCGCCTATGGCCACCCCCACTACACCATCGGCATCACCCTGGTTTACCTTGCCCTGGTCGAATCCGAGCAGGGCCATACAGAGAAGGCCCTCGCCGACCTCGACGAAGCCAAGCACAACTATGACGTCAGCTATGGCAAGCTGCACCCCAACCACGGCGACCTGCTGGTCAACCGCGCCCGGGTCCTGGCCCACGCGGGCCGCCGAAATGAGGCCGTCGCCAGTTGCACGGCGGGGATCAAGATCCTGCATCAGACCCTCGGCGCCGACGCCGCCTTCACCAAGGCCAACGTCGAGATCTGCGCCAAGCTATGAGGGCGGTTCGGGCCTAGACCGCCCGCGCGACGCGGCGGCGCAAGGCGCCGCCCATCAGTCCGATACCGGTCAGCATCATCGCCCAGGTCGCGGGCTCGGGGATGGGGTCCAGGTTCAGGTTTTGGTTGGAGATCGGCAGCTGCGACGGGGTGTAGGTGTTGTCGAAGGTCGCGGCGGTGACGCTCACATCGCCCGAGGTCGGGTCTACCTGGAGATCCGGCAGGCCCAGTTCCAGCAGGGGAAACGATGGGTCGGCGATGCCCGTGGCCCCGGCCGTCTTGCCGATCGGGTCGCCGAAGCCGGCATAGGCGATCAGCGGATAGTCCACGGGCGCGAGGCCCGTCTGGAAGGTTTGTGTCGTGACCGTGGTCACATAGGTGAGGCTGGTGCTCGCTCCCGGCGCCAGCGTTCCCAGCTTGAGCGAGACCGGCGTGGCGTCCCAGGCGTAGTCGATGGCCCTCGTCGGATCGTCGCTCGGAAAGGCCGCGAAATTGGCCAGGGGGCTTGAGAAGTTCGTGGTCAAGGTCGGCGTCGAGACGCCGTTGTAGGTCAGCGTCAAGGTGGCGTCGTAGGACGCCACGACCGTGGCGCCGCTCAGGATCTGGAACGAGAACGAGGTGGAGCCCGCATACTGATAATATGAAAAGGTGCTTCTGTAAGCATATCGACCACTATAACCCGCGAAGAGTGGCGTCTTGTTTAGATCTTCGACGCTCGGTGTGAAGTCACCGGCGGTTGGATCATAGATTGTGGTATAGTTCGGGTTCCCACTTAGATTTCCAATATACAGCCCAAATCCACCCGGAATGATCGTCGACGTCAATGTAGGGTTGATGGTCTCTGACGAAGGATTCGTATAATTGACCTGTATGCTCGTCCTGGCGCTCATATAGCTTCCATTGCCGGCCGAACTGGCGTTATTGGCAAAGGCGACATAGCCGGCCGCGTTGTCGATATTCGTCGAAACCTGATAGTTATTGTAGGTTGGGGAATGTCCGGCGTCGGCGAAATACTGGAACGCCCCATCTGCGACATCGCCATGGGACGTTTGGGTCACGTAGAAAGGGGACCCGACCTGCTGGCTGACGTCGATCGTCCGACTCACAACCTCGCCAGTGACCTGCGCGCCGGCGGCGGTAGCGGCGAACACCGCGACGACGGCGGTGACGCCCGTAACTCTGACCATGTCTTCGCGCCCCGGGTTCATTTTACGAACCTTGACCCGGCCTTGCCCAGAGGGCCGGACGATCCGAGCGTCAGGTTCGCAGGTTTGACCGCATTGTCCATGCCTGATCGGTGAATTTCCCAAGGAGAAATCCGACCCTTGGCAAACCTGGTCCGTTCATCGCAAGTTGGTGCGCCATCAGTTCGAATGACTGCGGGCAGGTCGCGAATTTTTTCGATGGCGCGATCCCAGCGCCGTCACCCCCTCAGCTTCGCCCCCGCCGACTTGGCG
>CAIQDO010000436.1 GCA_903870555.1 uncultured Caulobacteraceae bacterium | reverse complement strand
GCATTTCGCCGACGGAAGACGAGGCGCTGTCGCTGTCCTACCAGTCGACAACGGCGCTGGGCCAGTTCGACCACGAGGGCTTTCACCTGCTTTGCGCCGATCTGACGCTCGCGATCCTGACGCTGCGCCGTGAGGTTCAGGCCCGTGCGCCTGGGGGCGTGGCCGCATCGATCTGGCTGGACGCAGCCCGACCCGACTGGCGAGACGACCTGCCGATCAGCCTTTCCGGTGACGGGGCCAAGCGTCTTCTCGACGATCTCGTCAGCCTGCGCGTCGAACGTCTGACCAGCGACGCGGTCTGCCAGCGGCTCCTGGTGCGGACCGAGTCAGGGTGGGAGCCGGCGGTCGACATTGGCGCAAGCGGCGAGATCGCCCTGAGTCCAAATCTGATCCATCCCTCGATCGGGCGGGTGCGGGCGTTCGCGTCGGGGGCCCTGTCGAATGTATTGGCGGGTGAACTGGCCATGCTGGAGCCGCCCACCGAAGCGGGCGAGCATTGGCTCTGCAGGCCGCGAGGGGGGGCGAGGCGTCGTGCGCCGCTCGAGTTCGCCAGAGCGGTAACCGTGGAGTTGCGCGCGGGCGATGCGGCGCCGACGCCATTCGTCTGGCCGAGGGGCGAGCCGGTCAGGTCCGAATTGCTGGTGTTCGCCGACGATAGGGCCGACGGCGCGACCTCCGATCCAGACGTCCTCCTGCTCATCGGCTCTGGTTCCGTCAGCACACGCCGCACCCGGGCCTATCTCTGGACGCCCCACGACTTCGAGATCGTAGCGAAAGCGGACGGCGCGCCGCTGCCGCCGATCTGGCAGGGCGCGCGGCGCCTGTTCGAGATCACCCGGTCCATCTACGCCGGCCCTCCCGGCGGCGAACGCTACCGTGTCGAGATCGGCGCCGAAAAGGATCGCATCGAGCAGCTAGACCTGCAGGGCACGGCCCTGCGCGGCGCGGAGGCGACCGACGACAGGATCGAGGTGTTCGCGGGTCCTCCGAAGTTACGGCTGCGCGTCGGCGAGCAGCGGCAATCGCCCAAGCCAGGAGACGTGCAATGGCGTCGCCTCGCCACGGCCGCGTGGCGGGACTGGGCGACGCAGTCGCCGTCGGCTGACGAAGGTCTCATCGAATTGGTCTGGCGCGATCCAGTTGCGAACGTCAGGCGCGACCGCCGGATGGCGGCATTGTTACCCGACGGCGCGGAGCTTCGGTCGTGGCCGGCGGGCGGACTGGGCGTCGAGTATGCCATGATAGGCTTGTCAGGTTGGACGCTGTCTGTGTCTGACGCCGACCTCCCGAGCGAAACCTTAGACGCCGGCCTGATCGTCCAATTCCGGACCAAGCCGCTGCGCAGGCTGAATCTGATAGTGGCCAAGCCCGGACGCGAACCGATAGCCTTGACCGCCCGGACACGCCTCAAGGACGGTGGCTTCGCGCGCGCCGACGGTAGGCTGTTCAAGGGCCAGGACCACGTCCTGTTGGACGATCTGCGGGGGGCAAGCGCCTTCGCTAACGGCGCCGATCGGGTGTATCTGCGGAACACCGTCGGCGACCAGGCGCATTTTGGATTCACCGACGACTTGCCGCTGTGGTCGTTGTCACAGGACATCGTTCGCCTCCTCGCCGGAGGCGGCGACCTCGACCACGACGTCGTCGCTGAACTGGGGCAGGCCGGGGATCGACGACTGCGAATCGGCCGCTATGCCGCTCAGCTGTGGATAACCGGCCGCGAGGTGTCGGTCGTGAATGAGCCCCCTCCAGCGGACACCGATGTGGTGCGCAGCCTGGAATGGTTCTCGATCCTGGACCCGCGCCTTCGAGCCATCGAGAGCCGCGCATGGCGTGAACGCGCCTTCCGACCGGGTTGGACCTTGCCCGACGATCTGGAGGGGCCAGGTGTGGTTCTGCTGCGCGAGGGCAAGCGCATGATCGGTCGCCCGACGCTCTATGTGGGTCGGAACCCTGAATTCACGGACGATTTCTGCGGGTTACAACGTTCCGCCGCGATTGGCGCGCGTTCGGAGCGGACTGCGGCGATCGATCAGGCGCTCGACCACCTCGCCGATGACTCGCCGCAAGCCGACGCCGATCGAGCCTTCCTTCTCCGGCTCGTTCTGGCCCTCGATGGAGTGCCAGCGTCCGCGTTCAACACCCTGGAGAGGCTGAGTTTGAACACCGCCGCTCAGGCTGCCCTGATGGCTGCGGCTCAGGATGAGGCGACGCAAGGCGCCGTGTGGAAACTCGACCGCGAGTTGCCCATCATCTGGGCGCTGATCCCGGTCGACAACTGGCGGGCCGCCTTCGATGTGCAGTGCGTCAAGCTCCGGGCTGCGCTCGCCATCGGGGGGATCAAGGGCCACATGGCGGAAGCCTTGGTCGCCAGCACACTGGAGACATGGTCGGGCGCACTGGTCAGCCTTGATCCCATGCTCGCCCTTCCTATGGCGTACTCGATCGGCCTTCCGGTGCAACAGCGCGTCGTGGCTATCTCACAGGCGGCACAGGATCGCTTGCGCCGTTCCGGAGATCAGGCTTTCGGGGGCCAGGGTTCCGCAGCGACGATCAACCCCGCCGAGGTGTCATGCTTCCGGAGCGCCGATAGTCCTGTTCGCAGCCTGCTGCCGCCTTCCTGGCCCTTCCTTCCGATCCATTGGGAGGGCCTCGACGCCGCCTGCGCCGCCGCGATCGCCGCGGCCGGAATAGTCCGGCTCGAGCCGGCCTTCGTCAGGCGCATTCGGTCCGCGCAGGCCCAAGAGCCGTTGTCTTTCGCCGATCTCTACGCCGCCGCCTTCAGATCCCTCGCCCAAAACCAACCCCTTAGCTGCTGAATCCCATGACCGACCTTAACCCCTTCGCCACCATCGCCGATCTTCGCGCGCGCACCACCGAAGCGATCATCGGCCAGAGCGGCCTGAACCACGCCGGCCTGAACGCCGAGATCCGACAGCGGTTCGGGTCGGAGGATTGGCGGGTCGGGGGCGTGATGCAGGAGCCGGTGTTGGAGGCCGCGCTGCCGTATGTGTCCGCGGACGAGACG
>CAIQDO010000435.1 GCA_903870555.1 uncultured Caulobacteraceae bacterium | reverse complement strand
GCGTTACAGCGTCATGCGAGCCACGCCGCAGGCGGCGCCGGCGATGACCAGCCAGAGGGCGCTCACCTTGAACCGCCACACGGCCAGGAAGGCGATCACGGCCACCCCCACGGCGAGCCCGTCGACCCCGCCGCCGGTGGCGAAGGCCTCGCGCGCGATCGAAAGGGCCAGGGTGGCGATCACGCCCACGACGGCGGCGCTGACGCTCGACAGGGCGGCGTGGGCCCGGCGATCGCGGGACAGGCGTTCGACCAGCGGCACGCCGGCCAGCACGAACCAGAAGCAAGGCAGGAAGGTCACCCATGTGGTCAGCGCGGCCGCCGTGGCGCCCGCGGCGAGGGCCGACAGACCGCCGGCGTGACCGGCCACGGCGGCGTTCCAGCCTGCGAAGAAGCCGACATATTGGGTGACCAGGATCAGCGGACCGGGCGTCGTCTCCGCGAGGGCGAGCCCGTGGACCATCTCCGGGCGCGACAGCCAGCCATAGTGGGCTACGGCGCCCTGGGCGACGAAGGGGAGAACGGCGTAGGCGCCGCCGAAAGTGACGAAGGCGGCCTGGGTGAAGAAGATCGCCACATCGGCGAAGGGCCTTGGTCCCACGGCCGTCAACACCAGCGCCACCGGCCCGATCCACAGCAGGGCGAAGATCGCGGTCAGTCGCAGCAGGCGCCAGGCGCCCCGTCCGCCCGGGATCGCGGGCGCGGCGGCCGGTCCCGCTGGGACCGGGCCATGACCGCCCGGGGCGATGACCAGGCCCAGCCGGTCTGCGGCAAGGCCAATCAGCAGCGCCGCGCCGATGATCCAGGGAAAGGGGAGACCAACCACGCCAAGGCCGACAAAGGCCCCGATCGCCAGCGCCCAGGCCGTCGGCGTCTTCACGGTCCGGCCGCCGATCCGCCAAACGGCGGCGGCCACCAGGGCGACGACGATCGGCAGCATGCCCTTGAACGCCGCCCGCAGCGGCGGCCAGTCGCCATTTGCTGCGGCCAGCCAGGCCAGGGCGAAAAGCACCAGCGCGCCGGGCAGCACGAATAGCATTCCCGCCGCCAGTGCGCCGCGCAGGCCGTGCAGCTTCAGGCCAAGATAGGTCGCCAGTTGCTGGGCCTCCGGACCCGGCAACAGCATGCAGAAGTTCAGGGCCGTCAGGAACGCGCGCTCGTCGATCCAACGGCGACGCTCGACCAGCTCCTCGTGCAGCATGGCGATCTGGGCGGCGGGACCGCCGAACGAAACCAGGCCGATCCTCAGCCAGACCCTGACCGCGTCGGCGAAGGACGGCGCGTGCGTCGGCCTGGATAATTGGGGGGGCGCGGTCGTATCGTCCATGCCACAGGCTCCCGACACCCGCCCGATGGCGGGGGGTGAGGAGCGGGTCTTGGACGGCGAGCCGTCTTGGAGCCGGGCGCCCGCCATGGGCCCGACGCCGTGACGTTAACCGCCCCGGCGCCGATTGAACAGCCCGGCCGAAGACCTCGTCAAACCCGCAGTTGGCGGCCGGGCGTCGACCACGACGTTGATCGCGGCGTTCGATGTCCTGTTTACAGTGATCGGCAATCGGGAACTGGAGGGAGCGCCGCGGCCGTCAGCCTCCCTGTTTCGCCCCACCACGACTTGCGACAAACGCAAGAGCCGCCAGGGCAAGAACCGGGAACACCAGTCCCCCCGGCGCCGGGAAGAACGCCCAGGCGCTGGGACGGTCGAAGCCGCCGAGGCCGGCGGTCATCAGGCCGGCCAGCAGGATGTTGGGCGCCGCGTGGCCGGCGGCGGCGGCCAGCCAGGTTCCCGCGCGCTGGCGCAGGGCGGTGAGAAGCAGGCGGTAGATCACGCAGGCGGCGACGAAGCTGAGGATCATCGGCGCCGGCGCGGCCTCAAGTTCAGGAAACAGGCCGACGTGCAGGGCCGTCGGGACCAGGTGCCAGGCGGCCCACACCAGCCCCAGTACCGGCACGCCCCAGCGCCGGCCGAAGGCGCCGACGGCCAGGGCGAGGCCGCCGCCGGCCCAGCCGAGTTCCTCCAGCACGCTGGTCAGGGCCGAGGCGCCCATGTGGGTGGCCAGGACCGCCGGCCCGCCGGTCGCCGGGCCGAAACGCGCCCCGCCGACCGCCAGGGCCACGGCAATGGCTCCGAGCGCCACCGCCAGGGTCAGGACGGCGGCGAGACCTACCCACGTCCATCGCGGCTTGACGCCCCGGTCGCCGAGATCACGGTTGAGACCCAGGCCGGCCAAGGCCGGGCTGGCGATCATCACCAGCTTGCCGATATCCGTCAGACGCGGATCGCCCGCCGCCATTAGCGCCGCCGGGCCGCCCAGCACCACGGCGACGAACAGGGCGAACTTAGCCAGGCCCTTGTTCACGCGGCGGGGCTCCGGACCCTGTCCTCGATCATCATCCGGGCGGCCTTTTCGGCAATGACCATCGTCGGGGAATTGGTGTTGCCCGAGACGATGCGCGGCATCACCGAGGCGTCGGCCACCCGCAGGCCCGCGACGCCGAACACCCGCAGCCGCGCGTCGACCACCGCCAGGG
>CAIQDO010000434.1 GCA_903870555.1 uncultured Caulobacteraceae bacterium | reverse complement strand
TGGCGAGAAACCGGTCTTGGGTTTCGGCGGCGAGGGACGTCGACACACCGTTTGGGTAGACCGTCGGGTCGCCGAGCCCTTCCGGCTCAAGAAAGATCTGGTGACTGTCACGGTCCGCGAACCGAACCACCTTGTCCTCTATCGACGGGCAATAGCGCGGGCCCTTCCCCTGAATGCGCCCGCCGTAGACCGCCGATTCCGTTATCCGGTTGGCGATGATGGCGTGGGTCTCGGCTGTGGTGGCGGTGATGCCGCACTGGATCTGAGGAATGTCTATTTCGGAGGTGAGAAACGAGAACGGCGTCGGGGGCGAATCCGCCGATTGCATCTCCAAAACCGACCAGTCGATGGTCCGGCCGTCCAAACGCGGCGGTGTGCCGGTCTTAAGCCGGCCCATCGCGAACCCCTCCGCGTACAATCGGTCGGACAGACCGATCGCGGGCGCGTCACCATCGCGACCGGCTGCTATGCGTTCGTCGCCACGATGAATAACACCCTTAAGAAACGTTCCTGTCGTCAGCACCACGGCGCCGGCGCGATAGGCTTCTCCCGTTGCGCCGACGACGCCAACGACACGTCCCGCCTCCACGATCAGGTCTTCGACCGCCTCAGCCTTCAAGGTCAGGCCATCCTGGGCGTTCAGCAGCCGGGACATCGCCTGGCGGTAAAGCGACCGGTCTATCTGAGCCCTCGGCCCCCTGACCGCTGGACCCCGCGACGCGTTGAGCATGCGGAACTGAATCCCGGATTGATCCGCCGCTCGGGCCATCACGCCATCAAGCGCGTCTATTTCGCGCACAAGATGTCCCTTGCCGAGCCCACCGATCGCCGGGTTGCAAGACATCTCCCCGATGGTGTCGAGCCTGTGAGTCAGAAGGAGCGTGGCGGCGCCATACCGCGCGGCGGCCGCGGCCGCTTCACAGCCTGCGTGACCACCGCCGATCACGATCACATCCCAGCGCCTTGTCATATGATCCCTGCGTCCCGACCTGTTTCACGTGAAACAGTCACTTGCCGATGCAGAAACGACTGAACACCTCGTCCAGAACGTCTTCCACCCCGATCACGCCCGTGACGCGGCCAAGCGCGCGGGCGCACAATCTGATATCCTCCGCCGCCAGTTCAGGCGATGTAAGCGCAGCCAGCGACCTCTCAAGATGCCGGCGACCTGTCTCCAACTCTCTCAGGTGCCGCAGGCGGGTCGTCGCAGGAAAATCACCACCGCTCAAGTCCCGTCGGACTCTTTCGGTCAGCCAGGCGCGCAAACCGTCGGCGTCGCCCGTCGCCGCGCTGCCGGCACGAACCGATAGCGCCAGCCCAAGCGCGGCCGATCCAGCGGCGGCGTGCGTTTCCCCCGGTGGAAGATCCGCCTTGTTAAGAAAACAGACGTCGCCTGGTCTCAACAGACCCATTCCTTCACGCCAAGAGTCTCCCGCCGCCGATCCATCGACGACCCAAATCCTCAAATCAGCCGCTTCGGCCCAGACCCTCGCCCGCCGCACGCCTTCGGACTCGATGAGATCGTCGCTAACGCGCAAACCCGCCATGTCCGCCAGGATCACGCGAAAGCCCGCGAGGTCCAGCGGCGCCTCGATGACATCCCGCGTCGTCCCCGCCAGAGCCGTCACAATGGCTACGTCCCGACCACATAACCTGTTGAAAAGGCTACTTTTCCCCGCATTCGGGGCGCCGATGACGGCGACCCTGTAGCCTTCGCGAACCTGCCGCCCGCGCGCGCTATCCCGAAGCGCCTCGACCACATCCGACAAGAGGCGTTCTAGAATTGGCCGCGCGCGCGCCGCTATCTCGATCGGCAGATCCTCATCGGGGAAATCCACCGCCGCCTCCAGATAGGCCAGCACCTCGACCAAGTCGCCTCGCCAGGCTTGATACCGGCGCCCAAGAGCGCCATGCAGCTGCGCAACGGCCTGCCGCGCCTGGCTGGCCGTCTCGGCATCAACCAGGTCGCCCACCGCCTCTGCCTGGCCAAGATCCAGTTTGCCGTTCTCGAAAGCCCGCCGGGTGAACTCGCCTGGCGCCGCCAGCCTTAGCCCTGCATCCCCCAAGGCGGCCATCACCGTCTCCACCACCGCGGAGCCGCCATGCAAGTGGAGTTCGGCGCAGTCCTCGCCCGTGTAACTGGCTGGCCCCGGAAACCACAGCGCCAGGGCCGTATCGAGGGTATCGCCGTCGGCGCCGATCAGGTCGACCAGACTCGCCCTACGCGGCCGAAGACGCCTGACACCCAGGCGGCGCAGAGCGCCACCGACGCCTGGACCCGACAGACGCACCACCGCCACCGCCGCGCGCCCCGGAGCGGTGGCCAGCGCGTAGATCGTGTCGGTCATCCCCCGGGTTTGAACGACGCCGACGACGTCGCGGCCGTCATCAATTTTCGAAACTGCTCGGTTGCCTGACCGCCGAACGTCGCCCAGGACCGCATCAGCTCGTCAGGCGACACCAAGGCCATGTTAGACTCCACCCGCTTCTTCATTTCCAAAACGAGCTGCTCGTTCAGAGGCGCAACGTCGGGTAGACCAAGAAAGGCCCGCGCTTCCTGTGGCGTGCATTCCACATCCAATGAGACCTTCATCGCAACCTCCTGCCGACCTGCGGCGTGCTAGGTGTTCATGGACTGGAAAAAGTCCGCGTTATTCTTGGAGTTACGCAGTTTGTCGAGAAGGAACTCGATCGCGTCTTGCGGACCCATTGGATTGAGAATCCGCCGAAGCACGAACGTTTTCTGAAGTTGATCTCGGGGTGTAATCAGTTCTTCCTTACGTGTTCCAGACTTGAGAACATCGATCGCCGGATAGATGCGCTTGTCGGCGACCTTACGATCAAGAACGATTTCGGAATTGCCCGTGCCCTTGAACTCTTCAAAGATGACTTCG
>CAIQDO010000433.1 GCA_903870555.1 uncultured Caulobacteraceae bacterium | reverse complement strand
GGCCCGAACGTCTATGACCCGCCCTCCCTTCACCAGAAGTCCAATTTCATGTCCCTGCGAAATATCGCCATCATTGCTCACGTCGACCACGGCAAGACGACGCTGGTTGACCAGATGCTGGCCCAGTCGGGCATCTTCCGAGCCAACGAGGCTCACGCCGAACGGGCGATGGACTCCAACGACCAGGAACGCGAGCGCGGCATCACGATCCTCGCCAAGGCCACGTCGGTGCTGTGGCACGGCAAGGCCGGCGAGACGCGCATCAACATCATCGACACCCCCGGCCACGCCGACTTCGGCGGCGAGGTGGAGCGGATCCTGGGCATGGTCGACGGCTGCCTGCTGCTGGTTGACGCCGAAGAGGGCGTGATGCCCCAGACCAAGTTCGTGCTCGGCAAGGCCCTGAAGCTCGGCCTCAAGCCGATCGTGGTGCTCAACAAGGTCGACCGGCCGCACGCCGATCCCGAGCGCATCCTCAACGACGCCTTCGACCTGTTCGCCGCCATCGGCGCAACCGACGACCAGCTCGATTTCCCGCACCTCTACGCCAGCGGCAAGCAGGGCTGGGCGACCGTCAACATGGACGACGCGCGCGAGGGCCTCGGCCCGCTGTTCGACAAGATCGTCGAGCATGTGCCCGCCCCCGCCGCCGAGGCCCGCGCCGACCAGCCGGCGCAGCTGCTGGCGGTGCTGATCGAATCCGATCCCTTCCTCGGGCGCCTGCTCACCGGCCGCGTCGAATCGGGCAAGCTGACCCCCGGCATGGCCATCCGCGCCCTGTCGCGCGAAGGCGTCGAGGTCGAGCGCGGCCGGGTGACCAAGATCCTTGCCTTCCGCGGCCTCAAGCGCCAGCCGATCGAAGAGGCCCTGGCCGGCGACATCGTCGCCATCGCCGGCCTGTCGAAGGCCACCGTGGCCGATACTCTGGGCTCGATGGACGCCGAAGGCGCCCTGCCCGCCCAGCCGATCGATCCGCCGACCATCGCCATCACAGTGTCGGTCAACGACAGTCCCCTGGCCGGCCGCGAGGGCGACAAGGTGCAGAGCCGGGTGATCCGCGAGCGCCTGCTGCGCGAGGCCGAGGCCAATGTGGCGGTGAAGATCGCCGAAACCGACATGAAGGACGCCTTCGAGGTCGCCGGCCGCGGCGAACTGCAGCTGGGCGTGCTGATCGAATCGATGCGCCGCGAGGGCTTCGAGGTGTCGATCAGCCGGCCGCGGGTGGTCTATCAGACCGACCCGGAGACCGGTAAGCGCCTGGAGCCGATCGAGGAAGTGATCATCGACGTCGATGAGGACTTCAGCGGCATCGTCATCGAGAAGCTGTCGGCCCGGAAGGCCGAACTGAAGGACATGGGCCCCTCGGGCGCCGGCAAGACCCGTCTGACCTTGATGGCCCCCTCGCGGGCGCTGATCGGCTACCAGGGCGAGTTCCTCACCGACACCCGCGGCTCGGGCGTGCTCAACCGGGTGTTCTCTCACTACGAACCCTACAAGGGCGCCATCGAAGGCCGCCGCAACGGCGCCCTGATCTCCAACTCCGACGGCGAGACCGCCGCCTACGCCCTGTGGAACCTGGAAGACCGCGGCACCATGTTCGTCGGCGCCAACGAGAAGTGCTACCAGGGCATGATCATCGGCGAGAACTCCAAGCCCGACGATCTCGACGTCAATCCGATGAAGGCCAAGCAGCTGACCAACGTCCGCGCCTCCGGCAAGGACGAAGCCATCCGCCTGACCCCGCCGCGCAAGCTGACGCTGGAACAGGCCATCGCCTACATCGAGAGCGACGAGCTGGTTGAGGTCACCCCCAAGTCGATCCGCCTGCGCAAGCAGGTCCTCAACCCAACCTTCCGCAAGCGCCGCGTGAAGGAAGACGCCTAGGCCTTACAGAATCAGTTCCATCCACACGTCCGCGCGGGCGTAGGGGGAGTTGGGACGGCGTTCGGGCTCCAGGTCCTTGAAGCCGAACTTTCGGTAGAGGGTCAGGGCCGGCGTCAGGGGCGTGCCGGATTCCAGGTAGAGCCTGGGCGCGCCGAGAGCGCGGGCGCGATCGATGCAGGCGGTCATCAGCGCCTTGGCGTAGCCGCGGCCATGGCTGGCCTCGTCGACGGCCATCTTGCTGATCTCGAAACCGCCGTCGACCATGGGAATCAGGCCGACGCAGCCGACCGCGACGCCGTCCTGGATCACCATGAACACGAAGCCACCCTTGTCGACGATCTTTCCCTGTGGATCGCCGAGGATCTCGCGATCCTTGGCCTCAACGGCGAAGTATCTGGTGATCCACGCCTCGTTCAACGTGCGGAAGGCGTCGGCATAACGCGGGTCGAAGTCGATGATTTGCATGGCGGCCGTGATAAGGGAAAGATCATGGCCAATACGATCTACACCGCCCTGCCGACAACGATCTTCACCGTCATGTCCGGCCTCGCCCGCGAGATGAACGCGATCAATCTCGGCCAGGGCTTCCCCGACGAGCCCGGCCCCCTGGCCATCCGCCAGGCGGCGGCCGAGGCCGTGATCAATGGCAACAACCAGTATCCGCCCATGCCGGGCATCCCGGAACTGCGCGAGGCGGTGGCGCGGCACTATGCGCGCTTCCAGGGGCTCGACCTGGACTGGAAAAGCGAGATCACCGTCACGTCCGGCGCCACCGAGGCCCTGGCCTGCGCCTTCCTGGCGCTGATCGAACCTGGCGACGAGGTGGTGCTGTTCCAGCCCCTCTATGACGCCTACTTGCCAATGGTCCGCCGCGCCGGCGGCGTACCGCGCCTGGCGACACTGAAGCCGCCCTACTGGCGATTCGATCGGGCGATGCTGGAGAGCGTGTTCAGCGACCGCACCAGGCTGGTGGTGCTCAACAACCCGCTAAACCCGACCGCCACCGCCTTCTCCGAGGCCGACCTCACCCTGCTGGCCGAATACTGCGTGCGCCATAACGCCATCGCCGTCTGCGACGAGGTGTGGGAGCAGGTGGTGTTCGGAGACACCGTCCACCGGCCGCTGATGGCCTTCCCCGGCATGCGGGACCGCACCGTCAAGATCGGCTCGGCCGGCAAGATGTTCGCTCTCACCGGGTGGAAGGTCGGCTTCCTGTGCGCCTCGCCGCCTCTGACCGAGGTCCTGGCGAAAGCCCACCAGTTCCTGACCTTCACCACCCCGCCGAACCTGCAGACCGCCGTGGCCTGGGGCCTGGACAACAGCGCCGACTGGTTCGCGACCATGCCGGGCGCGCTGGCCGCCTCGCGCGACCGGCTGGCGCGGGGCCTGGAGCGCGAGGGATTCGTCGTCCTGCCCAGCCAGGCGACCTATTTCCTTAACATCGACCTGCCCGCCTCCGGCGTGCCCGACGGCGACGTCGCCTTCTCGATGCGCGCGGTGAAGGAGGCCGGCGTGGCCGGGATCCCGGTGTCGGCCTTCTATGAGGCAGACGTGGTCACCTCGGTGCTGCGCTTGTGTTTTTCCAAAAAGGACGAGACGCTGGACGAGGGTGTGCGGCGGCTCGCCAAGGCGCGGGCGCTGTATCGGTGAATTAGGGGGAAATCAACGATGTCGGGGACCGTTAGGCACTTCGCCATTCACACCGACGACACCGAGCGGGCCATGGCCTTCTATGGCGCCGTGTTCGGCTGGACCTTCGAGGCCTGGGGGCCGCCCGGGTTCTATCAGATCGTCGGCGCGGGTCTTCCGGGGGCGATGCACAGGCGCCAGACGCCGCTGACGGGCGAGGGGCTGCGGGCGTTCGAGGTGACCGTCGGGGTCGACGATCTTGAGGCGACGCGGGCGGCGGTGCTCGCCAACGGCGGGACGATCACCATGGAGCCCTACACGATAGAGGGCGTGGGAACGCTGATCTGGATCGAGGACACCGAAGGCAATCGGGTCGGGGCGATGAAGTACGTATGAGGCCGCGGTAAGCCCCCTCCCGCCTTCGCCAAGGCTTCGGCGGGCGCGCCACCGCCTTCGGCGGTCCCCCTCCCCCGCAAGCGGGGGAGGATAAAACCTTACAGCGAGCGCTTGACCTCTTCGACGGTGAAGCATTCGATGTAGTCGCCCTGCTGGATGTCCTGGAAGCCGGCGAATTCCATGCCGCATTCCATGCCCGAGGTGACTTCGGCGACTTCGTCCTTGAAGCGCTTGAGCGTCTTGAGCGTGCCCAGTTCCAGAACCACCACGTCCTTGCGGATGATCCGGACGCGGGCGCCCCGACGCACCACGCCTTCGCGGACCCGGCAGCCGGCG
>CAIQDO010000432.1 GCA_903870555.1 uncultured Caulobacteraceae bacterium | reverse complement strand
CGTCTCACGCGGCAGCACTACTGGTGGAAGGCGAACTGTCTGAACGGTGGCTCGAAAAATCGCTTACCTGGGACCCGCAGGGGTGAACCCTATCTCATCGGCCCTTGTTATTGCCGGTGAACGGGCATCGAGTCCGCGTCGCGGCCGATCGCTATCAGGCTCCGTCGCGCCCCTAGCGCGTCAGATGTTGGCGGCCGTCGCTCACATTCGGCGGAATTTGCCAAAGGGCGACTGCGTGTGGTTGGAAACGGCTGCCAAACGGGACCAACAGCACGACCACCTAGATCTAAGGCGCGCTTGGAGCGTAGCTGCAATTGGCGTTCTCCACGGACTGCGCTCGCCAGGCGAGCCCGTGCGACTCGCCGACGCGCTGTCGTGGTTTGGCGACCCTGGGTCTGCAGACGCCTGGCGACCAATTCGATGTGTTGCGGCGGAGTCGGCTATCACCGCTATTTGTGCGTCCGACACCGCGGCCGACCTCTTTCCATATATTTTGGACGGCTTCGGCCCAACGTCCCGCCTCGACGTCATCAGGGACTCGAGCAGGGCTGGTGATCGATCCGCACGAAAAGACATCGGATCGTTCTATACCCCATCCGATGTTGCGGACTTTATGGTCAGTAGTATCGCCGGCTCCGATCCGGAATCGGCGGCGTGGCTCGACCCAGCTTGTGGAAGTGGCGTCTTCCTTTGCGCCGTACTACGCATTTTGGAAGCCAAGCGCGTTCGTAGCGACCGCTTAATAAAGTTCGCAACGTCCCAGCTCTTCGGGATGGACATTTCGCAACTAGCCGCAGACTTCGCTGCATTCTCAATTGTACAAAGACTTTTGGTTCATAGCCGCAAATACCCCCGGCTCATTTGGTCTGCTGTACGCCGCAACATTGTTGCGCTGAACTCGCTAAAGGTCGTCGCGCGGGCCGGTTCGCCCGGTGACGCTCGCTCGCTCACAGGCGTATTCGGCGAGATCGATAGGCCACTGCGCATCGTATGCAATCCGCCATATGCGGCGGTCGGAGGATCTGAGTTCTCCCGCTGCTGGGATTCCCTCGCTGGAGGGTCCGCAGCCAGCGCGCTCTACCTGCCTTTCGTCGAGATGGCGTGGAGGTTTGATGGTCGTGAGGGAGACGGCGCAGCGTTTGTCGTACCACTTGCGTTCGCCACCAATGGTTCGAGTGACCACGTAAAGTGTCGGTCGGCTTTGACCAGCGGCGGTGGCCACTGGACCATGCTTTTTTTCGATCGGCAGCCAAGCGCTTTGTTCGGCGAGGACGTCAAAACACGAAACACGATCCTTTTTCGTCGCCAGTCCGTCGGGTTCCGCATCAAGACCAGCCGTCTGCTAAAATGGACGGGCACCCAGCGACCAAGCATTTTTTCCGAGGGCAGGGCTATCGAACTAGACGATTTGTCAATTGACAAATTGATTCCGAAAATTGGTTCTATCGATGAAGCGGGACTTTACACCGCGCTAACATCCTACCGGCTCAAGTCTCCCGAACGCCCCACGCTGAGCTCCGCCTCAGCGCGCGAAATTGCGAGTATTGCTACCAGTTCCGACGTGTTTGTCGCCGGCACCGCTTATAATTTCCTGAACGTGTTTCGTGACTATCCAGATGAGAAAGCCGTTGGCGGGAAATTTAGTGACAGTAAAGTTCATAGGTTAAGATTCTCTTCTGCTGAAAACGCAGAAGCGGCATACGCTATCATTTCCAGCAGGGCAGCCTTTTGGCTCTGGCATGTCCAATGCGACGGCTTCCATGTACCAGCGTGGTTTCTTGACGACCTGCCCTTGTTCGATTTGCCTCTCGCACCGCAAACCGCAGCAGAGTTGAGCGGCCTTGGCCGGAAAATGTGGCTCCATGCAAAACGCAACTTGTTAGCCAGCCAAAATGGTGGCAAATGGACGTTCTCGTTTCGTCCCACCGACTCCAGTTTGGAGCGCCATCGAGCCGACGCATTAATTCTTGAGGCGGCCGGAGCGTCCGTTGGATTGAATGAGACATTGCTGGCCTTTGAAGAGGCGATTGTGAGTGTCGATGGCCGAACACGGCTGGCGCGCTCCGGTGAGTTTG
>CAIQDO010000431.1 GCA_903870555.1 uncultured Caulobacteraceae bacterium | reverse complement strand
GCGCCGAGCGCGGCGGCGGTAAAGCTCGTCGCCATGGAGAAGAAACACACCACGCCGCCCTCGCGCACGGACAGGATGCTGGCCATTTCGGTGTCAGGCACGTTGACGCAGTTGATCACCACATCGGCCATCTCGCCACCGGTGGCCTGCTCCACCGCACTCAGCACCGCCACCGCGTCGCGCGCGTCGGCCTGGAGCACGGTGTCGATCCAGCCGCAGCCGCGCATCTCCTCGCATTCATGGCCGAACGGCGAGACGCCGATCACCTGCCCGCCGGCGCCGGCGGCGTGCTTGGCGGCGTAGAGGCTGAGCAGCCCAGCCTTGCCCGCCCCGCCCATCACCACCACGCGATGGCCCGGACGCACCAGGCGCATGGTCTGCATCGGCGCGCCCGCCACATCGAGCACGGCCAGCGCAAGCCGTTCCTCGATGTCTTCGGGCAGCCGCGCATAAAGGCCCGAGGCGAACAGGATCGCCTCGCCCTCGATCTCCAGCTGATGGGCGGCGAGATGCACAGCTTTGATCCTGTGGATCTTGAGCGGCGTCAGCGACAGCGACACCAGGGTGGCGATGCGGTCGCCCGGCTTCAGCCCGCCCTCATTGGGAAAATCGGGGCCGACCTCCTTCACCCGTCCGATCAGCATACCGCCCGAGCCCGTCACCGGGTTATGCAGCTTGCCACGCGCCTCGACGATGCCCTGCATATGCGCGCCGATCGCCTCGGGTTCCTGGCCGACCAGCCCCTTCACCTGGGTGAAGCTGGCGGCGTCGACGTTGAGCGCGGAAACCTCGATCAACAGCTCGTTGGCGTGCGGCGCCATGTGGTTGTCGATCACCTGGGCGGGCTGCGGCAACACACCGGCGGGTGAAATCACCCTATGCAGCCCGTGCGGATGGGGGACGACGGCTTTCCTCGGCTCGGCCATGGTCGTCTCAGCCGTGGGTTTGCGAGGGGATGGCGAAATCGCGGCCGAGGCCGGGCATTTCCACCTGCATGCCCTTGTAGTTGCGGCATTTGACGGTGGTGCCCGAGCCGTCGGGGCGCGCCTCCTCGGTCACATAGCTGGGGATGATGGGCAGCTTGCCCAGCCCGCCGAGACCGTCGACCACGAAGGTCGGCACCGCCGGGCCGGAAATCCAGCCGCGCACCCCTTCATAAAGTTCGAGCATTCGGTGATAGGGCACGATGAAGTGATGCGCGCCCTCAACCATGTCGGTCGAATAGACATAATAGGGCCGCACGCCCATCTCGATGGCCGACATGAACAGCTCTCGCAGAATGGCGACATCGTCGTTCACGCCCTTCAGGCAGACCGTCTGCAGGCCCATCATCACGCCGGCCTTCTGAATCATCTTAACCCGCTGGCGCAGCAGGGGCGTGATCTCCTTGGGGTGGTTGATGTGGATATTGACCATCTGCACGCGGTGCTTTTCCAGCAGGGCGCACAGCTCTGGCGTCACGCGGGTGGGCAGCTGCACCACGGTGCGCGAGCCGATGCGCAGGAACCGCACATGCGGCGCGCGTTCGCGGATCGCGCCGAGGATGTAGTCGAGTCGGTCGTCGCTGAAGGTCAGGGGATCGCCGCCCGACAGCAGCACGTCGTCGATCTCGGTGTTGGAGGCGATGTAGTCGATCGAGCGCTCGATCTCGTCACGATGGACCGAACCCGCCGGCTGGGAGACCATGCGCTTCCGGGTGCAGAAGCGGCACAACACCGAGCAGGTGTTTGACACCAGAAACAGCACGCGGCGTGGGTAGCGATGCACCACGCTGGTGCCCGGCACGGTGTCGCCTTCCTCGCCCAGTTCGTCGAGCATGGTTTCGAAGCCGGGCTTCTGCTGTTCGGAGAAGCTGGGCATATATTGCAGGCGGATCGGGCAATTCGGATCATCGCGATCCATCAGCTTGGCCATGTAGGGGGTGATGGCCACGGCGAACTTGCCGTAGACCGTCTCGTCGACATCCTGGGTATTGTTGAGGATCCCCTGCAACTCACGGTGATGCT